>DATKNH010000013.1 GCA_035541455.1 Syntrophorhabdales bacterium | reverse complement strand
TACATAAGACTAAACACGAAAAAGCGATTTGTCTATTTCAAAAAAAACTGGGCATGTATGGGCTGACCCTCTTCTTTCGCTTCTAGGAGCCTTGCTGACTCATCACATTATTCGAGAGATAAGGGCCAATGCTTGTTTTCAACGCGTATTCCTCACCCTCATGGATCATGCTCGGGCAAATATTTGTGGAATTATGCAATTCGCTGCCCAAGCATGTCTTCCTGAACTGGTGATCTGAAGATCTCTTGCTCTGGTACCTGCTTCAAGGCGGTAATGGTGCACTTCCACTAAACGGGAAACTTAAGCCGAACGCGATGCGGTGCGGTGTTTCCAGCACGGCACGAAATTCAGCACCCGGGTGGCAACATCAACCGGGCTCGTGTGCGCAACGTGTTCGCCTTTCACATTGAGGTCTTTTTGATTCCTCGCTCCCGGCTATTGACATCTGTCGTGCGCAACCTGATATTACTTTGGAGGCCTGCTTGACGTCAAACCATACTTCTTTACACGCTCTAGCTGCTCTGGTATCCTTTGGAGCGTCTTCAACAACCTTCTTCGAGGAGTGATCATTGAAGGATGAAGCATCCAGGCGCGGGAAACCGGCTTTCGAAAAGGAACATTCCAGTGAAAGAGATGGGCGAAGTATCACAGCGGAAGCTGCCACAGGATCTCCCCCCCCCCGACACTTGGATGGTCACGATAACCACCTCGAGGATCTAAAGGCGCTGCTCGAAGAGCGTACCAATGCGCTTGTCGAAACCTTCGAAGCGTTGAACGCCAGCAAGGCGGACTACTCAGCAATCCTCGACACGATCCCGCTCGCCTTCCTCTCGCTCGACGAAGACCTGCGCGTGCTCTCCTGCAACAGCAGCGCTGGCCGATTACTGAACACGACGTGCGAAGAGCTCATGGGCAAGAAACTCTGGTCATCCCCCCACAAGCAAGCGGACGGAGGCTTCAAAAGAAGATATACCCAGGCGCTGACAGAGCGGAGGCCTGTCGCGTTTCAAGACTTCTCCCTGGTCGCCCGAAGGTGGCTTGATGTGCGCGCCTATCCGTCGGACAGCCGCGGGCTCCTTGTCTATCTTCGTGATATCACGAAAGAGAAGAAGAATGAGGAGATAACGGCGAGGCTCTGGCAGGACTATCGATCGCTCGCCGACAACGCCCCGGATTTGATCCTGCGGTTCGACGGGAACCTTCATTGTACGTTCGCGAACAGAGCGTTCCAGCGCTTTATCGGCATCGATCCGAGTAAGCCGATCGGAAAGACGCACCAACGGCTCGGCCTTCCCCCGGAGACCGCCGACCGGTTAGATACGGCCATCAGGGAAGCATTCAGGACAAGGGATGTAGTATCGACCGATCTGGAGATCGCCACAAAGAAAGGGAGAAAGTATTTCTCCTGGAGAGCGGCGCCCGAGATCGACGTCAACGGGCGCATTGCGTCCGTACTCGTCATCGCCACAGACGTGACGCGGCAAAGGGAGGAGGAAGAGACCCGTCGGAAGCTTGCGGCGGCAATCCAGGCTGCAGAGGAGGGGATCGCCGTAGTGGAGCGGGACGGCGCGCTGCGCTACGTTAACACCGCTTTTGGTGCTATAGCGGGACATGAGAAAACCGAGCTGGAAGGCAACACAATCGAAGCCCTTGCAGAGCAGGACGGCGCTTCTCCGGTGATGCGCTCCATCGTCGACGCCATCGCCACGGGTGAGCCCTGGTCGGGCCGCATGAGCTTGCCGAGGAAGGACGGCGCCGGGTCGCAATGCGACGTGCGGGTCTCGCCGGTCAAAGACGCATCAGGCGTCATAACATATGTTGTCCTGGCACGCGACATTACCCGTGAGGCGGAGCTTGAGCAGCAGCTTCGCGAGTCGCAGCGGCTGGAAGCCGTAGGCACGCTGTCCGGCGGCATAGCCCACGATTTCAACAACCTCCTTGCGATCATCATCGGCAATACGGAGCTTGCGCTCGACGGCATGCCGGAAGGCTCCCCCGGTTCCCACCAACTCAAACGGGTTTTCACTGCGGCACTCCGGGGCCGCGATCTCGTCAAGCAAATACTTGCCTTCAGCCGCAAATCGGCTCAGCACGCGCAGCCGCTCAGTCTCATGCCTCTGATAACAGAGACGGCAAAGCTGCTGCGCAGCACCATCAGCACCACAATAGACATACGGCTCGATTTGGAAGCCGAGCACGACACCGTCATCGCAGACCCCACGCAGATGCAGCAGGTGCTCCTGAACCTCACGACGAACGCAGCCCAGGCAATGGCCGAGGGAGGGGTGATGACGATTGCGCTGCGCGAGATCACCCTTGATACGCAGAATCTGCTTCCAGACCCCGATCTCAATACCGGCGACTATCTCGTGCTCTCCGTTGCCGACACCGGCGAAGGCATGGACGATTCAGTCAGGCAGAGGATCTTCGAGCCCTTCTTTACCACCAAGGGTCAGGGCAAGGGCTCAGGCCTCGGCCTTTCCGTAGTCTATGGTATCGTCAAGTCGCATGGAGGAGCTATCACGGTATCCAGCAGAAAGGGGAAGGGTTCCACATTTAGGGTCTTTCTTCCCAAGGGAGAGGAGCGTGCCCCTGGAGATGCTGCGGCAAAACCGGCGCTTCTTCCCACGGGCAGCGGCAGCATACTCGTTGTCGATGATGAAGAGCTGATAGCCTCCATGGTGGAGCAGTCGCTCTCGGGGCTCGGCTATAGAGTCCACGCCGAGACAGACCCCCAGAAGGCAGTGGAGCTTTTCTCGCGAGAGCCCGGCCGCTTCGACCTTGTGATCACGGACCAGGCCATGCCCCGCATGACGGGCCTCACGCTTGCCAAGCGGTTATTGCAGGTGCGGCCGGACATCCCGATACTCTTGTGCACCGGCTACAGCGCGACGGTCGATGAGAAGACCGCCAAAGATGCGGGTATCAAGGGATTTCTCATGAAGCCTCTTACCCGCGAACAGCTGGCTGTCGTGGTGAAACAGACGCTCGAAGGGGGTGGGAAGTAAAAGACAGATGGAAGAGGGACGATAATTACCGATGGACGAGGGACGACCGGTCGCTTTCGCTCCCTAGGACGATGGACGAAAAAGCTTTTTGCGTCCTAGGCAACGTAGTGCGGTCGTCCTAGCGTAAGCGGTCGTCCTAGCGAACGCAGTGAGCGATCGCCCATCGGAAGAAAGGAGGGTGCGATGAAAGAAAAGGATCAGCACGAGAAACCTGAGGGGAGCGTCTTTCCGGTTGTCGGCATCGGCTCGTCCGCCGGCGGCGTCGAGGTCCTCCAGGCACTCTTTTCCACGCTTTCTCCGAAACTTGAGGCGGCATTTATCCTTGTCCAGCACCTCCAGCCCGACCGGCCGAGCATGCTTGTCGATATTCTCTCCAGGATGACCAAGATGCCCGTTCTGGAAGCGAGAGAGGGAATGAAGATCGAATCCGGCCACGCCTACATGATCCCGCCGGGCAAGTTCCTCTCCCTCGACAAAGGGGTCCTGAGTCTGAGCTCCCCCCCGGCCGACGGGGTGCGCATGCCGATCGACTTCCTCTTCCGCGCTCTGGCGAGAGAAAAAGGCGAAGCGGCCATCGGCATCGTGCTGTCGGGCACCGGTTCCGATGGCACCATAGGCCTGCGCGAGATACACGGCGCCGGAGGCATCACCATCGTACAGGAGCCGGCCTCCGCGCAGTACGCGCAGATGCCTGAAAGCGCGATCAGCACCGGCATTACCGACCACATTGTGACACCGGAACAAATCGGACAACTGCTCGAACGCTACGTGCAGCAGCTCCCGGTGGTCCAGTCCCCGGTGACGGCAGAGCAGGTCGAACCCGTGATGTCCCGGATTTTCGCCAGCCTCAGGCAATCCACGGGACACGATTTTTCCCTCTACAAGATGAACACGGTCCTCAGACGCGTGCGCCGCCGGATGAACGTGCTCGATATCCGCGAGCCCGAACAGTATCTGACCTACCTGGACGAACACCGTGAAGAGGCGCCGCTGCTGCTTCGGGATCTCCTGATCAGGGTCACCAGTTTTTTCAGGGACCCGGGCGCTTACGGGGCGTTCGCGGAGGAGATCCTGCCGAAGCTTCTGGCGAAGCGTCAGGAGGGCGATGTCATCCGGGGCTGGGTGGCCGGCTGCTCGACCGGAGAGGAAGCCTATTCCCTCGCGATGCTGCTCGACGAATTCGGCCGATTGGTCGGCAAGCGTTTCGAGATCCACCTCTTCGCGACGGATGTTGATGAATCCTCGGTGGAACAGGCCCGCATCGGTTTCTACCCGCTGGATATCGCCGCGGACGTGAGCGAGGAGCGGCTGCATCGCTACTTCACGGCGGAGGATCACGGCTACAGGATCAAGAAAGAGCAGCGGGACAAGATCGTCTTCGCCGTGCAGAACGTGCTCAAGGACCCGCCCTTCACCAAGCTCGACCTCGTCTCCTGCCGGAACCTCATGATCTATCTACGGACCGACGCCCAGAAGCGGCTGCTCGAAACGTTTCACTACAGCCTCAATCCCGGGGGGATCCTCTTCCTCGGCGCATCGGAGACCGTAGGGAGCCGCAACGATCTCTTCGAGGTGATCGGACGGAAGTGGAAGTTCTGCGAGGCGAAACCGAGGCAGGGCTTTCCGGTCTTTCAGACGGACACCGCGGCAGGCGTCTACCGGCGCCAGCCCGCGTCCCTTGCCGACGGCCAGCCCAAGGAAGTTACGGCGAAAGAGGCGGCGAAACAGGAGATCCTCGAGCATTTCTCCCCTCCGTGCGTTGTAGTGGATGAAGTCGGAGGCATTGTGCACATCCAGGGCCAGACCGCGCGTTTTCTCGAACCTGCCCCCGGCGGGCCCCGCTTCAATATTTACGACATGGCCAAGAAGGGCCTGCGGACCGGGCTGCATGCGGCGCTGCATAAGGCCATCGCGCAGAAGACGGAAGCCGTATCACCGGAACTCAGGATTGACCAGAACGGCGGGCAGATCGGGGTACGATTGAAGGCAAAATCGCTCTCCAACGTTGAAGGCCTGTATATTGTGGTCTTCGAAGAGGTGAGCCTGCCGAAGCCGCAAGAGGGCGCACGGCGGGGCGCGGTCGGCAAGAAAGGGCAGGACGACAAACGGGTGAGCGAGCTGGAGGAGGAACTGCGGCGCACCAGGGAAGACTTCCAGATTGCGATAGAGGAGCTGCAGACGGCGGTGGAGGAGCAGAAGTCGACGAGCGAAGAGCTCCAGTCGTCCAACGAAGAGCTCCAGTCGACAAACGAAGAGCTGGAAACATCCAAGGAAGAGCTCCAGTCGATCAATGAAGAGCTGGTAACGGTCAACTCGGAGCTCGAGGAGAAAGTCCGGCAACTGGCCCGCGCGGAATCCGATATAAAAAATCTTCTTGACAGCGTGAATGTGGGCACCATTTTCGTGGATACCGAACTGAAGATCAGGAGCTTCACCACAGACATCAAGGAAGTCGCCAATCTCCTTCCTTCGGATGTCGGCCGCCCAATCCGTGACATTGCAACGACTCTTTCGGACATCGATCTTACCGAAGAAGCACGGAATGTGCTTGCAACACTGCAGGCCAGGGAAAAGGACGTCCAGACTAAAAACGGCGAGTGGTACCTCATGCGGGTCCGGCCCTACAGGACGGGCGAGAACCAGATCGGCGGGGCCGTCATAACCTTCAACAGCATCACTGCAATCAAAAAGGCGGCAGAAGAGACGGCCATGGTTGAAAAAGTGCGCGTGGCCCGGGATTTTGCTCAAGCCACGGTCGATACCGTGAAACAGCCGCTCGTTACTCTTTCGGAAGACCTCAGTGTTGTCACGGCTAACCGCTCCTTCTACAGGATGTTAGGCTTGGATGAGCGCGGGGCCGAAGGCAAGCTCATCTACGAGATCGCGGGCAGCCAGCTCGATATCCCCGAGTTGCGGCGCCTCCTGGAGCAGGTCCTTCCCAAAGACTCGTTCATCGAGAACTACGCGACGATGTACCATCTTCCGGGCGGACAGCAAAAGAGGATCTTGTTGAATGCGCGCACGGTAATGACTTCCGAGAGCTTGAGGCTCCCCTTCATTCTGATGGGCCTGGAGGAAGAGGCGAAGGAGTAAATCAGAGTTCTCGTCGAACGCGGCTGACGCGTCCGGAGAAAGACATTCTCAGACTGCACCGCGGAGCCTGCGGCGATCCGGCCAATGAGTCTGTGGTGCGTTTCTTTCTCACCATACACGTTTTGCGCGCTTCCCGATGGTAATGCCGGCCAGAAACGAAAGCCGTCAATTCACAACTTCGTAGGTGAAATCGTCCTAACGGAGCCTGGAAAGCAGGTCTTCTCACTCCGGTGTTCTTCACAGTTAGACTGCTACTTCTTGAACCTTCTCCTCACCACCATAAACCCTAAGAGGCCGGAACCCAAGGGCGGTAGAGTGGCCGGAATCGGGACCGGGTTCGCCATGCCGGTTAGTTCCACGCGAAGACCCGTGATGTGGAAGAGCCGGGATGGCCGGAAAACTGTTTCACGATTGCAGAAGAACGGCAGTAAGGAACATGGTAAGCACCGGCACACCCGAACGGGTAGCCATGAAGATCAGCGGCCACAAGACAAGATCGGTATTTGATCGTTACAACATCGTCAACGAAGAAGATTTAAGAGCGGCCTGTGAACGCCTCTCAACCGCTCATGAACAGATGAAGGCAGAAGTTGAACAGGCACAATTACGGGCACAATCCCACTAAGGAAGCAGGGATAGGTCCATGTCGAAAAGCGGGACAGCCTTGAAAATAAAGGGATTGAGAGAGGGGGGCTATTCACCCCCCTGGTATGACTACTTGCTCTTTGAAAGCAGCTTTTTCAACTCCGGTCCTGTCTGCGGATTCTTCTGGATTATATCTTTCCAGCCTTCATCATAGGCTATTCTCAGGAACTTCTCTTTTTCCGCAGGGGGCAAATCGATGACCTGGATGCCCTCTGCCACGAGTGCCGGGCGCTCCTTCTTTGCCATCTCTTCAAAGTCGGCAACCACTTTCTTCTCCCCTTCTATGGTGGCATCCCTGAGGATGTCCTTGAGCTTCTGCGGGAGGTGATTCCATGCATTCAGGTTTATAAGTAGCGGGTTGGGCACCGTGTAGAATCCCGGCTCCACAACATATTTCAACTGTTTCTGCCAGCCCCATTCACGCAATCCGACCCCTGGCGAACAGGCGCCATCCACCACATTTCTTTCCAGCGCAAGGTACGTATCGCCAAGGGGCATGACGACAGGATTTCCGCCAAGACCCTTGATCGCCTGCAGATAGAGAGGCGAAACCCGAATATTAAGACCTGTAAAATCCGCGCTCTTTACCGGTTTTTTCAAATAGACAAAGAACTTAACGTTGAGACCCAGTCTTCCCAGATAATAGACCCCCAGCTTCTTCTGGTGCAGATCGTTAAGGAACGCCTGTGCTCCGTTCGATCTCTCTTCGGCCGGAGTGTAGACCGACAGTTTCAGAGCATCGATTTCAGGGAGCACGTTCGTGTAGTAAGCACCCGAGGTGTAGAGTATGTCGACTTGACCACGCTGCAGGGCGGACGCCTGGTCGGGCGTCTTCACAGCCTCCGGCCCGCCCAGGTACCGTATCTTCAGTTCCCCGGGGGCCTTCTTCGCAACCATCTGGTCCACCAGGTCTATCCACGTCGTCCAGGCTTTGTACTCGACTGCTGATTGAGGCCACGCAGAAATAGCCTTCAAAGTATAGGGCTCAGCCGCCGACAAGGGTACCGATCCACAAACCAGAACTGCAACTGCGAACCAGACAAGAGCTACTATCTTTTTCATTGCTACCTCCCTATTTTGAGCGTTTCAGTCGTGAGCTTTCAGCGACGCTTTCAATTCAGCCCCTTCATGTTCCATCGCTCATAAGCCACCGGCTGTTTTTACCTCTCTAGTTTTTCCGTCTTTTGCCCCTTCCATCATCGTAAGAGCCCTGATGCGGTCAAAGCGCTTGTTGACAATCTTCTGCAGCTCATCCAGCTCCTCCTTATCCAGATGAGCGAATTTCTTCAAGAGTGCGGTATATTCGGTTATAGGTTTCGGCTTCTCAACAACATGAGTCATCCGGTACTCTCCCCGTTCGTACTCCCACAAGGGGAAGTAGTTTGTTTCGACAGCTGCCCTGAGTATATCCAGAGACTGCGATATGCTGTACCCCCAGCCGAGAATGCACGGGCTCAATATGTGGATGTAGGACATGCCGTCTTTGACGGCCATGGCCTTCTGCAATTTCATGAGAAGGTCCTCCGGGTAGGCAATGACCGCAGTGGCCACGTAAGGGATGTCATGCGCCGCCATGATGAGCGGCACATTCTTGGAACTCATTCGCTTCCCTTTCCTCTTCCCCATAGCCGGAGTGGTCGTTGTCCACCCACCGTAGGGCGTGGTGCTGCTTCTCTGAATACCGGTATTCATGTAGCCTTCGTTGTCGTACGTTATGAAGATGATGTTCTCGTTCCTTTCGGCCGCACCTGAGAGCGGCTGGAATCCCACGTCCGTTGCGCAACCGTCTCCGACGAACGCAACACACCTCACATCTCTGCCCATTTTCCTGTGGTATCTCTTCACACCGGTCATGGTGGAGGGTACTGTTGTCATGTTCGACATGTGGCTCGGAATACGAACCATGGTCCGTATTCCCATGCCGTTAATCACGTTGGTCGCACACCCCGGGGCTCCGAACAGATAGGTATCTTTCCCGAGCACCCTGAGCACGAAACGAAGCGTGGTTTCTGCCGGGCAACCTACACACAAGGATGACCCCATCAGCAAAGGGTCCTCATGAAAATGTTTAACAACCGAGCGGGCTTTCATAACAGAAATGGCTTTGACCGGGCACGCTTCCACGCACTGCGGTTCCCCTTCGCAGAGATCGCACTTTGACGCCTGTTTCGAGGTTGCATCGAAATCGATCCCGCCATAAGGACACGCAAGATCGCACAGGCCGCACCCGAGACACTTGGTTTGCGTTATCCGGACAATTCCATCGTCTTGATTCTTTATGATCGCGCCTGTGGGACAGACATCGAGACAGGCCGGTTCCGAGCACTGGTTACACGTATTGGCAGTATGGACACCCAATTCGGGCAAATGAACTTCCAGGATGCCGGTTCCTTGCTGGCCCTTCTCTTTCTTGACCTCGGTGCACCGTGTGTGGCACGCCTTGCAATCGGGCGGGCATATATTCTCTTCAATCCTCAAGGTGTCATAGAAACTCTTCATGTTCAGCCCTCTTCTAGTCCTCTATTGAAACGGTTTCTTTTCGTTCCGCTTCACGCATGAGCCACAGACTCGTTTCTCTCGGCAACGCGAGAAGAGAATTTTTGTACTGGCTAATCTCCACCCGCTTGCGTACCAGGTACTGAAACACACCGGCATCCACGTCTGTACTGAGGAAGGTCGCTCCCACAAGTTTACCCTGCCTGTAGATCAGCTTCCTGTATGTTTCCTTTTTTCCATTTGCTTCCGCGAGCACCTCATCGCCTTCGACAGGAGTCGTCTCTCCGACGGACACAGCACGATGACCGAAGAAATTGAAGGTATTCATCGGCAGCCAGCCTTCGTACTCCTTGACCTCACCCACCATGTTGCTGCCCGCAACGTTGCCCTGCTCGGCCGCGCTGGGCAAAATAGGATTCAGACCATGCTTCCCTGTAAAAAAGCTTTTGGCTGCTGCGACGTCGCCCGCTGCAAACACGTTGCTGACATTTGTTCTCATCTGGCGGTCGACCAGTATGCCGTTGTCCACTTCTATACCGCTTCCGTTTACGAGAGAGGTCCGCGGCCTTACGCCCGTAGCAACCAGCAGCAGGTCCGCTTCCAGGGCATCTCCCCCTTTCAATGCTACCCCGACGAAGCCTTTCTTGCTGTACACTTCAGCAACTTGCTTGTTGACAAAAAAAGTTATGCCATGCTGCTCCAGCACCCGCTGGATCATTGGGGAGGCGTCTGCGTCGAAATAGGAGGGCAGAATGCGCGGCTGCATCTCCACAACCTTCACCTTCATTCCCTTTTCAGCCAGGCATTGAGCCACATGCATACCGATCAACCCGGCGCCGAGAATGATTGCGGTCCTGGTTCCCTTTATTTTGTCTATCAGAGCCCTGGCGTGATCCAGGGTCCTCAACTGCAACGCCTCTTCCTGCTTCAGGCCCGGGATTGACGGGACAACAGGCTCACTGCCCGTTGCGATCAGGAGGGAATCATACGCCTCCCGCTCACCAGACTCGTAAATGACCTGGCTCTTGCCTGTATCGAGACGCTCCACCCGTTTGCCCCTGCCCCTGGCCCACACTGCTCGCATCCGGTCAAAGAAACTCTCCGTCACCATGGAAATTTCAGATTCCTGTATCTTCCCTGAGATGAGGTAGGGAAGAGACGTGGGAGAATATGGAAGGTGAGGCTCCATCGACACCACTTCAATATCGTCTGCGGCGTTGTTCTGCCTCATCCGCTTTAATGCCGAGAGGGCTGCAGTGCCGCATCCTACTATGACATGTTTTTTCTTTTCCAAAGCATCTCTCCTCTAAAAACCGGCTAAAGGCAAAGGGCCCAAGGACAAAAGGTTTGAAGCCATGAGCCATTAGCCCTTTGCCGCTAGCGCTAGCCCCTCACTCTATTCTAACGACAGCCACGTAACAACTGGCTGCTCTTCACCCCTGACCGCAGCATACGTTCTTTCGATGACGCGTTCCACATGAAGCGCGGTAATGTCTGCTCCGCCCAGTCCCCCTATAAAGTCAACCAGCTTCGGGGCCGGTGTCTCCAGATCGCTCAACAGGGTTTTCAACTCGATGAAGTTATGGCCGCAGTTCCACGCGTAGCATACGTTTCGGTCGACCACTCCTATGGCTTTCTTCCCGTTGAGGGCCTTGATCAACCGCTCCTTAGGGCTGGGCCGGAACATCCGTATCTTGATCAGCCCAACCTTCAGCCCCTCCTCGCGTTTCTTGTCGACAACAACCTTTGCCGTTCCCGTGGAGCAACCCATGGTGACAATGACCACCTCGGCGTCCTCGGTCCTGTACTCCTCTATCTGACCGCCATAGCTGCGGCCGAACTGCTTTCCGAACTCCCTGTCGATCTCATCGAACTTTCCTTTTGCCCTCTGGTGGGCTGCACACGCCTTATACCGGTATTCGGTGAAAAGCTCCGCAGGAACCGTGTAGCTTGAAAAAACCATGGGATCATCGAGGCTCCACTTGGGGCGTTCCATGTTCTTGAGCGGAGCTAGAAAGAGATCCGCTTGCTCTTGCGTCGGTATCTCAACTCTCTGTGAATGGTGCGAGAGAAAAAATCCCTCGTAGCACACGTTAACAGGAAGGAGCACGTCTGAATCTTCCGCCAGCCTATAGGCCATCATTATAGTGTCAAGTATCTCCTGGCAGGATTCCATGTAGATCTGGACCCAGCCGTGATCCTTCACCATCACAGCATCCTGCTGTCCTGCCACTACACCGTGCGGGCTTACCTGCTCCCTCATACCGATCGCCATTACGATAGGGAACCTGTTTCCCGCAGCAAGAAGATAGGCATCATTCATGAACGACAAGCCCTGGGAAGAACTGGCGGTGAACGTGCGTCCGCCAGCCGCGCATGCACCAAGCAGGACGCCCATCGCCGAATTCTCACCTTCGGGCTCTACCATCTCCGCGTTGAGTAATCCCTCGGCCTCGAACTTGTAAATCGTTTCGAGCAGCGGTGTCTGCGGGGTGATCGGGTAGGAGGCAATCACATCGGGTCGCGAGAGGAGCACGCCGTACGCGCCTGCGCGATTCCCGTCCAGCACTCTCGTTTGGCCTCTCAGATCCATTGTCGCCATCAGACTTCCTCCCTCACCAGTGCAATTGCTCTGGCCGGGCAGACTCTGGCACAGACTCCGCAGCCTTTACAATAATCGAGATCAGCAGAAAAGAAATGTCCTGTTTCTTTCCTGCAGCCGCACGGACAGAAGATGAAGCACCAGCCGCACTGACGGCACTTCTCACTCCTTGTAACCGGCCTCTGCGACCTCCATTCCCCTGTTTTGACATCGAGCGGCTCACTTGGTGTCGACCAGGGTCCTTCAAATTTGCTGATGAATTTCATGTGGTGCTCCTTACTGAAATTGCGACACTGTCGTAGCCGCGTCTCACCAGGTCTATGTTTTTCTGCAACAACTTTCCTTCGAAGTTCATGTCGAGGCTTGCTATCACAGATTCCAGCTTTACCCATCCCGTAACCTTTGCTATCACGCCGAGCATGCACGTGTTGACGATCGCCCTGCCTATCTCATCAAGAGCCAGGGCGGTTGCATCAATCAGGCCCAGCATTTTGAGCGCGTCAGGCCATTTCTCCAGCTTCAGCTTCGGGGTATTAATAATTGCAATGCCGTCCCCTTTCAATCCGTTGAAGATCTCTTGCGATCTTCCTATAAAAGGATCCAGGCACATAATACAATCGGGATCATAAATCTGGTGAGTCTCCCTTATCGGTTTTTCATCGCAGCGAAGAAAAGCCGCCACAGGCGCTCCTCTGCGTTCTGCCCCGAAGGTCGGGAACGAAGAAGCGTACTTGCCCTCGAGGACAAACGCGTATGCCAGCATTTCAGCGCCCATCACTACCCCTTGCCCTCCCCTGCCGTGTAACCGTATCTCTTTCATTGCACTCTCAACCCTCCCAGGAACTCCTTCTCGGTCTTTCTTCTTGCGTGATCGATATGGTCGTTCAGCGCTTTCTTCGCGTTTCTATAATCCTTCAGTTTCAGGAAATTGACTATTTTCTGGTGGTACCTGAGGGATTCCTCAGCCAGTTCGTGGTCCAGTTTTGTACGCCTTCTGAATCTGTGCATTTCCTTCCGCAGCGCATCTGCCATCCTTATCAGGCGCTCGCTATGACTCAGGGAGCATAATACCTGATGGAACTCCGCATCCAGCTGGATAAAGAGATCACCTTTGTACTCTTTCAAAGCTCTTTCCGCCTGCTTGAGATTCGTCTCCAGCCTGCGTATCTCAGTCTCCCCTATACTGTCAATCGCCTTTTTTAGGGCAAGGGTCTCGACGGTTTTTCTTAGTACCGAGATCTCTTCAAGGTCCTGGACATCTGCATCGACTATTTGATAACCCACCTTGTCGATTGCAGTGATGAGCAGTTCCCGCTCGAGGGCATGAAGCGCCTCCCTCACCGGAGTCCGGCTTATGCCCGTCTCCTCTGCAATTTTTGATTCGTAGAGTTTCGTACCTTTCGGAATCGAACCGGTAAGAATTGCATCTTTCAACCGTTCATAAACGATTTTCCGCAGGTGGGGTTGCTTTTCTATTTTGAAGTTGATGATATGCTGCTTCATTGTCTTTCTTGTAGCGCATCTAGGGTACAGTATTTTTGCTCGGGTGTCAAAAGGTTTTGCCAGGGCGAAAGACGTTTCTTTCCGCCTTCCTTGACACACCCCGGTTATTGGGGTACAGTATCCCAATAAACATCCCCCATTCTTTGAAATAAAGCAGAGGCCCAGATGATTGAGATAAAGTTCTTCGGCAGAGGAGGACAGGGCGCGGTCATCGCGTCTCAGATCCTTGCAAGGGTTTTTTTCACCATGGGGAAGTACCCTCAGTGCTTCTCCGTTTTCGGCGGCGAACGCAGAGGCGCCCCGGTTGCCAGCTTTCTCAGGGTGGACGACAAGAAGATCCTTCTGAAATGCGAGATCACCGCACCGGACCAGATGATTTACATGGCGCCTGATCTTGTGGACGAAAGAGAGATTGAGTCAATGCTTAAGCCCGGAGGGCTCCTGCTCATAAACAATGCTCTGACCGACAGAGATTTTCAAGCGTTGAAGAAGTTTCGTTTGGCTCTTATCGACGCACTCTCCGTCTCTGAGTCTCTGGGATTGGGGGCTACGATCAATACAGCTATGCTGGGCGCTTATGCAAAAGCCAGCAACGCGGTGCCCATGGATCTTTTGGAAGAAGTAATTAAGGAGTCGGTCCCGGCAAAAGTTTCGGCCAACGTAGCTGCGGCAAAAAAGGCTTACGAGTTGACGCAACTCTTTTACTGATTTGCCTTCACAAGGGCCCATAAGGAGTGGATAGATGAGCCATCGCACCATAGGGATAAAAGACATAGAGCCTATAATTCCCTTCTCCAGAGGAACCACCGAGGTTTTTTTTACAGGTCACTGGAGCAGCAAGAAACCGTTTTACGCGGAGAAGACATCGCCCTGCCGGCGAGGATGCCCTATAGGCAATGATATTGCCCGTGCATTCAGTCAGGCATCTCTGGGTAACCACGACGCTGCATTACGCATCTTTCGTCAGGATAATCCTCTACCCGGTGTCTGCGGGAGGGTCTGCTATCACCCGTGCGAATCTGACTGCAACCGGAAAGAATTTGATGAAGCGATCAACATTCGTGGCTTCGAGCGCTTTCTGGCCGACCACGGCAAAGTCGACACAAAGAGGGAAATTCAGGTCCAAAAAAGAAAGGCGAAAGTCGCTGTAATCGGCTCCGGACCGGCGGGGTTGAGCGCTGCCTACCATCTGGCGCGACTTGGTTATCCTGTCACAATCTTCGAGGCTCTGCCTGAAGCAGGGGGCATGCTCCGTTATGGCATCCCAGAATACCGACTACCGAAAGCTATCCTGCGCAAGGAGATAGGTTACATAGAGCAATTGGGCGTGCAGATAACAACGGGAGTTCGCGTCGGCAACGACATTTCTCTCGAACAGATTAGAGACAAGCACCAGGCCATCTTTATTGCCGCAGGCGCCCATAAGGGAATGCGCCTGAGCATCGAGGGAGAGGAACTCCCCGGCGTGATGGAAGGCATGGGTTTTCTCAGGAGTGTTAATCTCGGGGAACAAATAGCTGTGGGCAAGAGAGTAGCTGTGATAGGAGGCGGCAACACGGCCATTGATTGTGCGCGGGTCGCACGGCGTCTTGGCGCAGAAGAAGTGACCATCATATACCGCCGCTCACAAAAAGAGATGCCGGCTCTCCCCGAAGACGTGGCAGCCGTGGAGCGCGAAGGGATAAAGATCGATGTCCTTGCTGCGCCGAAACGGCTGATCGGTGATGGTACCCGGCTTTCGAAAATCGAGTGCATGCGCATGACATTGGGAGCACTAGACGAAAGCGGAAGAGCACAGCCCCTTCCTCTTCCGGGATCTGAATTCGATCTGCCGGCAGATACCGTCATCGGAGCCATAGGACAGGTGCCGGATCTCCAGTTCACAAATGGAGTTGGAATTCGTTTGGGCAGAAACGGCGTTATCGCTATTTCTCCTGAACGCGCGGAAACGAATATCGAAGGGATATTCGCTGGCGGAGATAGCGCAGGAACGAAGGCATTCGTTGCAGATGCCATTGCGAGCGGAAAGACAGGCGCTTTGGCCATACATTGCTACATCGAAGGCATCGATTTCGGACAAGAGTTTCAAAGCCATCAAATTGGTGAGAAACCCGCCTTCTCATTCCAAAGTATTATGCATCAGGGAGATTACCAGATTGATCTCAAGAAAGTCGTTCCGTATGAGAAGATAAACACCCTTTGTTTCTCTCGCGGAGAACGTGCAATGGCGCCTGACCGGCTCTCGCCGAAGCGAGCGGTAAAGAGCTTTAAAGAGGTCGCGGGCGGCATTGATCCGTCGCAGATGACGAACGAAATCGAGCGATGCTTCAAGTGTGGGACATGCACAGAGTGCGATCTTTGCTTCCTGCTCTGTCCTGACATCTCTCTGGTGAAGGAAGGCAAAAAAGGTTACACCGTTAAGATGGACTACTGCAAGGGTTGCAGCATTTGCGCCACGAGCTGCCCACGCAATGTGATAGAGATAGGAGCAACCACAGGAGCTGGCACATGAAACAACTTCTTCAGGGAAATTACGCAGTGGCTGAAGCCGTTCGCCTTGCACGAGTTCAGTTGGTAGCCGCATACCCCATCACCCCGCAAACGCCTATTTACGAAAAGCTTTCTGATATGGAGCTTGAAGGAAAGTTGACCGGCGTGATGATGCGGACAGAATCGGAACATTCTGCTATGGCAGCCTGCATTGCCGCCTCCCTCACGGGCGTGCGCACCTTTACCGCCACAGCTTCTCAGGGGCTCGCCCTCATGCATGAGATGCTCCACTTTGCTTCTGGAAACAGAGTGCCTATTGTCATGTGCAATGTGAATCGTGTAGTCGCTGTTCCCTGGGCGTTCGGCAGCGATCAATCGGACAGCCTCTCCCAGCGCGATACCGGGTGGCTGCAGTTCTACTGCGAGGACGCCCAGGAAGCGCTCGACACGGTCATCCAAGCATATAAGATAGCAGAACAGACGCTCTTCCCCGTCATGGTGGCAATCGACGGCTTTTTCACATCTCACTTCATGGAACCAATTGAGTTACCGAGCCAGGAGGCAGTGGATTCCTTTCTGCCGCCCTTCAGCATTCCCACCAGATTTAACATTGAAGACCCCGCGTTCATTTCAAACGTGGTGAGCCCGGAGCAGTACATGGTCTATCGGGAGACAAGCTTCAGGGATATGGAGAAGACGCGGCCTGTCATTGAGGAGGCAAACAGGGAATACCGCCAGATCGTGGGGAGGGGGTACGGTGTGGTGGAGGCTGTGAATACTGACGATGCCGAAATCGTCCTGGTGACGAGCGGCGCCATGACGAGCACTGCACGTGTAGCGATAGAGTCCTTGCGAAGCAAAGGCTGCAAAGCGGGACTCCTCAAGATAAAAGCCTTCAGGCCCTTCCCTACAGAAGAAGTGCAGGGGGCTTTGAAGAATGTACCGAAGGTAGCTGTGCTCGACCGGAATATATCCCTTGGCAAGGAAGGCATATTCTGCCACGAATTAAAGTCGGCACTCTATCCGCTCGTAAAAAGACCTACCGTGACTGGCTACATTGCGGGCATCTGCGGCGCAGACGTCTCACCGGAGATGATTGAAGACATGGTGCTCGAAGCTCTACAGCATGACAAACCGACCGATTTACCAGTATGGGTAAGGAGAGAAACATGGCTACAGAAACACTAGACATGGGCACGGAGATGGAATATATGCGGTCAGGCCACATGGCCTGCCCGGGGTGCGGCCTCGCCAGCACTATTCGGCTCGTCATGAAGGTGTTGGGGAAGAATACAATCGTGGTCATGATCCCTTCATGCGTGGGTCCCATCAGTGCAAATTACCCCAACAGTGTCTTTGAGGTGCCCTGCTTTCATTCGGCGTTCGAGATCGCCGCACCCACAGCAGCCGGCATAGCCAACGCGCTCAAAGTCCAGGGACGAGATGATATTATTCCTGTTGCATTTGCAGGCGATGGCGGCACGTTCGACATAGGGCTCCAATCTCTGTCGGGCGCAGCAGACCGGGATGACAACTTCATCTATATCTGCCTCGATAACGAGGCGTACATGAACACAGGTATCCAGTCCAGCTCGTCGACCCCCCAGAACGTCTGGACCATGACCACACCCGGCGGCAGGCACGGCAAGAAAAAGAAGTTCATGCAGATCATTGCCGCGCATCGCATGCCTTACGCAGCCACCGCGTCTTTCGGTCATCCTCACGATCTCATGGCCAAGGTGGAAAAGGCGAAAAGAATCAAGGGCACACGCTTCATTCATACGCTGACACCCTGCCCCACGGGCTGGAGAATGCCTGAAGAACTCTCCGCGAAATCAGCAATGCTTGCTGTCGAGACAAAGATCTTCCCGCTCTACGAGATCATAGATGGAAGGGAATACCGGATTACGCACCAGCCTCAAGGTCTGCCGGTGAGCGAATACACGAAGATTCAGGGCAGATACCGCCACTTTACCAATGAGGATGTGGCAAGGCTACAGAAGCAGGTGGATGAAGACTGGGAACACCTGGTAGCGCAGGAAAGAGGAATCTGTTGAAAAGACGGTTAACGGCTGACGGCCCACGGCTAACGGGAGAAACATACAGAACTTGTAACTGTTAGCGTTTAACTTTTGGCCTTTGGCCTTCACCTTTGGCCCTTAACCTTTTGCCTCGAGCCGTAAGCTTCAAGCTTGGTTCTTATGAAAAAACTCATCATCACCGATAGCACCACCATCCGCAAGAAGGTCCATGCGTATTTGAGGGAGCAGATCCTCAGCGGTGAGATAGGTCCGCAAGAGCGCCTCATTGAAGCGAAGATCGCAAAAGATATAGGCACATCGAGGACACCCGTCAGAGAGGCTCTTCACACCCTCGAAATGGAAGGCCTTCTGGAATCGATACCCCGTGTCGGCTATAAAGTAAATACGGTGAGCGACCAGGAAGTCGAGGAAATATGCGAGATCAGAACAGTCATCGAAACCCTGGCTGTTCGATGGGCTATGGAAAAGGCCCACGCGAGATTAGTCAAGGAGCTCAAGAAAAACATTGCGACAGCCGAGCAGCGGGTGATGCAGGGCGAGGTGAAAGCATACGTGGACCTCGATGCCCAGTTCCATGAAATTATCGCTGGACTGAGCGGAAGCAGGAGACTCCTGGAACTGGCACAGACCCTGAGGCGCCACATGGTGCGTTACAGGATCCAGAGCATCTATGCGCCGGACAATGTTATCCGGGGAATAAACGGCCACAAGGAGATACTGGCAGCGATCGTGACAGGCGATGTGGAGACAGCTGCAAAGGCCATCAGGAATCACCTCGAGCAATCAAAGAAAGACATACTGTTTTACGCGTTCCGCGAGCATGGGGAGGAAAAGATCAAACGAAGACAGACGTGATGAGGCACCGGATGAAGGTCCGGTTATTTTAAGACGACGCAGGGGGAACTGACTATGGCGGGTTTCTGGAAAGGGTTCGACAGATTGCTGGATATAATGGCTGCGCTTGCGGGTGTGATACTGGTCTTCATTTGTGCTGCCGTCTGCTACACGATAGGCATGCGGTTCTTATTCACGCGCACGACAATATGGATCATGCAGACGACCGAATATGCATTACTATGGATCGTCTTCCTCGGAACCACGTGGCTTCTCAGAGAGGGCGGTCACATCACCACGGACATCATATACAGCCACCTCAATGACAAGACAAGAGGTTACCTTGACTGCACCATGTTCATAATCTCCGGAGTTGCCTGTATCGTCATGGTCTATTTCAGCATCACCTACATGATAGAGTGCATCCAGCGCGGCATCACTGACGTACGCGCCGTTACCATCCCGAAATGGACCGTCTTTGTCATTATCCCTGTGGGGAGCATCCTCCTTACCATCCAGTTCTTCCGAATGGCCTGGAGCAGGGTTGCCGAAATCAAGGCGGGGAGGTAGCCCATGGAATGGTATACGACCATATGTATACTCTTCGGAGGCATGGTATTCCTGCTCCTCACAGGCGTGCCCATAGCCTTTGCCTTTCTCATTGTCAACATGGTGGCCGCCTACTTCTTCCTCGGCGGGATACCGGGCCTGATAGGCGTGGTCACGGGTGTTTTCACCTCCATCACCACATTTACCCTGCTCCCCGTGCCCTTCTTCATTCTCATGGGAGAGCTTATCTTTCACTCGGGCATGGGACTCGATGCAGTCAATGTCCTTGACAAATGGCTCGGCAAGCTCAAAGGCAGGCTCTCGATCCTTGCAGTCATCATGGGAGTGATCATAGGAGCACTCTCCGGTTCCACGATTGCCACATGCGCACTCCTCGGTACAATCCTGCTTCCCGATATGCTGAAAAGGGGGTACAGCAAGAACATGAGCCTCGGCCCACTCATGGGAGTTGGAACGGTAGACGCCCTTATCCCTCCTAACGCCCTCACGGTGGTGCTTGCGAGCCTCGCGAATATCGATGTGGGGCAGCTCCTGATCGCCGGCATATTGCCGGGCATTATCATGTCATCCCTCTATTTTGTATATGTCCTGGGATGGTGCCATCTCTTCCCCAATGAAGCGCCTATGTATGAAGTCGCACACGTGCCGTTGAAGGAAAAAATACGGGTCACTTTCGTCTATCTGCTGCCTCTTGGCTTCATCATCTTCATGGTCATAGGCCTTATCTTCCTAGGTGTGGCAACGCCGACCGAAGCTGCGGCAACAGGAACATTGGGCTCCTTCATCCTTGCCATATGTTACAGACGCCTCACGTGGGACATAATGAAGAAGTCGGTCATGGGCACGGTGAAAGTGACGTCCATGATATTCATGATCATCATCGTGTCGAGCACGTATGGCGAGATACTGGCCTTCACCGGTGCCGCTGCCGGTATGACCGGCTATATCACCGGCCTCAGCATTCACCCGTTGATAATACTCGTCGGTATGCTCGTGGTCGTGCTCATCATGGGCTGTTTCATGGAAACGGTGGCGATCATGATGATCACCATTCCTATCTACATGCCCGTGGTCACTGCGCTCGGGTTCAACACGGTTTGGTTCGGCGTGATGATGCTGATCGCCCTTGAGACAGGCTTGATTACCCCACCCTTTGGTGTTACGCTCTTCGTGATGAAAGGCGTGGCGCCTCCCGACGTAACGATGGGAGATATATGGAGGGCGGTAACCCCTTACGTCATAATAGATTTGCTCTGCATTGGGATCGTGCTCGCCGTACCATCAATAGCAACTGTGGTTCCGGCACTTATGGGTATGGTGAAGTAACTGAAAAATAGGATCAGGGGTCAAGGGACACGGGTCTAGTGAGGCAGAAAACAATAAATGAGGAGGAATTATGAAGCAGAAAGCAGGCTTTCTTTTTGCTGCAGTCGTTGCCTTATTCTTTTTTGCTTGTACGATACACGGTATCGCCAACGCACAGACAATCACGCTGAAGGTCGTCACTGCCTGGCCAAAAAACACCACCGACAACAAATCACTTTTTTATTTCATGGACAGCGTCGAGCAACAGGTGGCGAAGAAATATCCCGGCGAGCTGAAACTGAACCTCGTCGGTGGTCCCGAAGCGGTCAAGATCCAGGACCAGGCGCACGCTGCTCAGACCGGCATGGTTGATATCGTCCATACGACCAACGCGTACTATGTCTCTGAAGTTCCCGAGGTCGATGCTATGAAGCTCTCGGACTTCAAACCATGGGAGGAGAGGGCAAACGGAGCCTGGGCGTACTTCAATGACTTGCACGAAAAGAAAGGCCTTTACCTTCTGGGTAGACTCGGTATAGATGCGCCGTTTTACCTTTACCTGACACGACCGATAAAGACGGCCGACCTTAAAGGGTTCAACATTCGAGTCTCTCCCATGTATCTTCAGGTCATCAAGGGCCTTGGCGGTAATCCAGTGGTCATTCCACCGAGCGACGTGTACCAGGCGCTCGAGCGCAAAGTGGTAGATGGATATTGCTTTGTCCTCGTGACGATCCGGGAGTGGGGATGGGAGAAGCAGACCAAGTACATCGTCGATACGGGATTTTATTCAGGACCGCATCCTCTCATCATGAATCTGAAAGCATGGAATGCGCTGCCTAAGAAATTCAAGGATGTGCTCACAGAGGCCGCCATGGAGTCGGAAAGAAAGACTGTCGCCTATTATGAGGAGGAAGGCAAGAAAGAGATCCCTCTTCTGAAAAAGGCCGGTATCCAGGTGATCGAGCTTCCTCCGGCCGAGAAGGAGAAATTCCTCAAAATAGCCTACGACGAGGGCTGGAAAGACGTGATAAAGAACAACCCGAAAACAGGCCCTGAACTGCAAAAGTTACTGACAAAGAAGACCGGAAAGTAAGTCAGGTATATCACGGTAGAGTAAAGGCGGTCCGGCTCAGACAAATACGGGCTGCACAGAAACTTGAAGGGAGGCCACCGATGAAAAAGGGATCATTCATTCTTTTCTGCACAGTTATTTTCATGGCTTCTGTATTTACCGTCCACACCCCTGTTGCTCGGGCTGCTGAATCTGTCACCCTCAAGGCAGTGACCGCCTGGCCAAAAACAGCCACAGATAACCAGGCTTTCTTCATTTTCACCGACCTGGTCGAACAGCTTGTAGCGAAGAAGGCGCCGGGTGAGTTGAAAATTCAGTACATCGGCGGCCCGGAAGCTGTGAAGACAAACGAGCAGGTGGCAGCTGCGCAGCGCGGCATGGTGGATATGGTCTTCACTACAAACGCCTACTATCTCTCGGTGCTCCCCGAAGCGGATGCAATGAAGCTTTCCACGATGACACCCATGGAGGAAAGGGCGAGCGGAGCCTGGGCGTACTTTAACACGCTCCATGAACAGAGGCTAGGGCTTCGTTACCAGGCGAGGCTCGGACTCGATCTCAAATTTCACCTTTATCTGGTTAAGCCGATCAAGAGCGCCGATTTAAAAGGGTTGAACATCAGGGTATCTGCAAACCAGCTGCAGGCAATAAAGACCCTGGGCGGGAACCCGGTGGTGATACCACCGACAGAAGTATACGCGGCACTGGAACGCCATGTTGTGGACGGTTATTGCTGGCCCTCTGTCGGGATCCGCGACTGGGGCTGGGACAAGGTAACGAAATACGTCGTCGAGCCGGGGTTCTACAACGTGCCCAATCCCGTCCTCATCAACCAGAAGACATTCAATGGTTTGCCGAAGAAGCTTCAGGATATCCTGAATGAGGCTGCAGTGGAAGGCGAGAAAAAAGCAGTCGCACTCTTCGACGATCTGAAGAAGAAGGAACGCCCTATACTGCAGAAGGAAGGCATCGAGGTCATCCAACTCTCCCCTGCTGAAAGCGAAAAATTCCTGAAAACAGCGTATGATGCGGGATGGGCAGAGTTGATGGAAAAAGCTCCCAAGACAACTCCCGAGTTGAAGAAATTACTTACCAAGACGAGGTGATAGATGGCCGAGGCACGTGAACGTTACGTCATCTGCGAGGGAAAGCAGATGTGCTTCTCTTTACCCCCGGGGTGGAAAGTACTCTCTGATCAGGACAAGCCGACAGTTCCAGGCGTAGCCGATCCTGTAGCCGAAATCAAGAGGGCGCTCGACAATCCCGTAGGAGGGCCAAGGCTGGAGGAGCTTGCTAAGCCCGGGATGGATGTCGTGCTGCTGTTCGACGATCTTCAGCGGCCGACACCCGCACACCTGGCGCTGCCTGAATTGATGAACCGCCTTAACCGCGCGGGGATTCCTGATTCGCGCATGACTGCGGTATGTGCCCTGGGAACACACCCGGTCCTATCATATGAACAGCTGAAGAAAAAGGCGGGCGAGGAAGTCGCAAAACGGTTGGGTGAACGGCTCGTCTCCCACGATCCCTACTCCACACAAAACGTTGTCATCGGTCGAACCCACAGGGGCGCTCTGATCGAGATCAACCCTCACGTGGCCTTTGCTGACCTGATCGTGGGCGTTGGTGAGTGTATGCCGCATCCCACTGCAGGCTTCGGTGGCGGAAACAAGATTATAATGCCCGGCGTCTGTTCCTATCGGGCAGTAGCAGATCATCATTTCGCCTGGATTCGTCATCGATATGCCAAAGTAAACGTGATGGACGGCAATCCTTTTTACGAAGAGATCACCGACGCAGGACGACTGGCACGGCTCGCGTTCAAGCTCGATCTCGTCATCAACGACAGGAAAGAAATCATTCGCGCGTTCGCAGGAGAAACGGTGGCTGAGCACAGAGAGGCTGCCAAGTTCGCGGCGTCCCTTTACTTCGTTCCTCTTGCCAAGGTCGCTGATGTGACGATCACGTCGGCGTATCCCCTGGAAATCGCCGTGCAGGCTACCAAGGCCCTGACCATGGCCGGCTACTGCACCCGTTCGGGAGGCATCATCATCTGGGTCGCCCCTCAAAAGGAGGCCGGTCCGATACTGCCTCTCGTCCAGGAGATGGCGAGTTCTGAAACCGCCACTGATTTTCACCGCAGGTTGATCGCCGGGAAGATTCCCGACCAGCTAACCTCGTTTGGCATCTCGTATATTATGCAGGTGGTCTTCTTCAAGGAACTCGCAGAGAAGTTTGACGTGATACACGTCACCGAAGGGCTGCCGACAGAGACCGTACGGATGATGAAGTTCACTCACGCTCGCACGCTCCCCGAGGCAGTGGATATGGCTGCGAACAAGATGCCGCAGGCTGATGTTGCGATCTTCCCCTCAGGGGGCAATATCATACCGGGAGTGGCCTAAGAGCAGCAGCAAGTGAGCAGTCAGGGGTAAGCGGTGAACAGCCTTGAGCATCTTGCAGGAGACAAGCGACCAGCAAGAGCGTGGGAGGATCAAAATGAAAGATATCATCCTGATCACCTTAGTGAGCTTAATATTCGCAGTCACGGTACTGGCAACGAGCACATCCCGAGCTGCGGAACTTGCTCCTTTATATACGCCGCCCTCAGGGGGAACAGTCTACGTGCTCGGCGCCGGGGTGGCGGCAGTTACCAATAAATACATGACCGATGTCAACTTCGTTCATGAGGCAGCCACAGGAACCATGGAGATGGTCCGCCGCATGATGCAGAGGGAGGCAGGCAAAAAACCGGCATTCGCTCTTTTCGGCACGCCTGACGGCTATCGTGCGTATAAGGGGCTTGGCGAATACGCGGGTAAGCCCTTCTCAACATTGCGGGCGATATGTTTTATCAACGGATCGGACCAGTACTTTGCTGTACCTGCCAGGGGCCCCATCAAATCCTTTGCAGATGCCAAAGGCAAGCGCATAGGCATCGGAGGGCCGGGCAGCACTGTCTCCACAAGCGCTCTTCTTTTTTTTGAAGCGCATGGTGTGACAAAAAACGATTTCAAACCGTACTACTATGTCTTCAAAGAAGTAGTCGAGGGCATACAGAACGGGAGCCTGGACGGTGGCTTTCTTGGAGGAGCTTATCCGATGCCCTCCTACATGGAGCTTTCACAGCTTACGCCCGCACGCGTGGTACCGGTGGATGAACAGGCATTTAACAAGATACTTCCGGAACACCCTTACTATTACAAGAGGATCATCAAAGCAAAATCATACAAAGGAATGGACCAGGATACGCCGGTCTACGGATTTGCCACCAGCATCTTCACGCATGCTGACGTGAGTGAAGATCTTGTATATCGATTCCTGAAAAATCTCTGGGAACACCGGCAGGACTACTATGCGATCCACGCTTCGACAACAGGTGATTTTACAATTGAGAATATGACGAAGGCCACACCTGTTCCTTTTCACCCGGGAGCGGAAAAATATCTGAAAGAAATCGGCGCTTGGAAGAAGTAGTTACTCTAGCGTGAAATGTGTTCCTTAAGGAGGGCTTATTAATGGCGAGAGATTTAAGGACGTTCATGGCGGATTGCGAAAGAGAGCTGCCGCAGGAGTTCGTGAGGGTCACGCGGGAGGTTGATCCCAAGTATGAGATCACCGCAATAGTAAAGAAACTGGACCTTATGGGCAAATACCCCATGGTTCTCTTCGAGAAGGTGAAAGGGTACAGCACGCCTGTCGTATGTAATACCGAGACCAGCGCCACCAAGTACAGCCTCGCCCTTGGTATCCCTCCGCAAAGAGTTGAAGACTTTTACGGCGAGAAGGAAGAGGAGGCAATCCGGCTGAATAAGTATCCCGCAAAGGAGATCAAGAAAGAAGATGCTCCTTGCAGGGATGTTGTACTCACGGGCAAAAAGGCGGATATGACGCGTTTCCCTTTTATCACTCATCACAAGGGCGAAGCGCCTTATCTCACAAGGGCGGTGGGCATAGTGATGGATAGAAAGATAAATGCTCCCCATTGCTCTCACTACCGCTTCATGGTAAAAAAGCCGCACCTCGGTGTAACTCACATCACGCCCGGTCGTCATTTCTGGCACATCTATAATGATTACATGGAACGCAACGAGCCGATGCCTATCGCATTTGCCATAGGGCTTCATCCTGCGTGGGCTACCGCTTTTCAGAGCCGTGTGAGCCATCCACCTTCAGAATTTGACATTGCGGGAAGCCTGATGGGAGAGCCCCTTGAGGTGGTGAGATGCGAGACAAGCGACGTACTTGTGCCCGCACGTGCCGAGATCATCATAGAAGGCGTCATCCCCCCGGGTGTCCGGGAGCAGGAAGGCCCGTGGGGTGATTTCACCAAGTACCACCAGGTGGCCATGCGCCACCCTGTAAAGATCACAGCGATAACCCATAGGAAGAACCCGATCGTGCACGACATGGGAGCCTGGCCGAGCAAGGGTATGCTGATGGGCCGTATCCCGCAACATTCCTTTATGAACCGCAAAATTAAAGAGGCCGTACCCGACGTAAAGAAATTCAAATTCATCGCGGCAGCAGGTTGGTGGTACGGGTTTATTCAAATCGATAAGAAACATGCGGGGCAGCCAAAACAGGCTATCCTTGCGGCATTTGCCAATGACCTGTACCTCAAGTACGTTGTCTGCGTTGATACCGACATCGACCTGGACAATGGTGCCCAAATGACCTGGGCGCTCGCCACAAGGGTGCAGGCAGACAGGGACGTAATGATCCTGCCGGGCGTGCTCGGTACGGACCTTGATCTGTCGTCAGCGCAAGAGGCTGTCGTGACAAAAGTGGGCATAGACGCGACCGCAAAGCCGTTCCGCAAGGATCTGCCCCCTGTGGCAGCTATACCTGAGGATGTAATGAAACGGATAGATCTGAAGAAGTTTATTCCAAATCCGGAGGACCTGGTCTAAGACAGAAAACAGGAAAAAGATAAAGCAGGTTGAGGTAAAGGCTGAAGCGAAGGTTAAGATAAAAACGAAAGTGGTGTACGCTTTGTCTCAACCTTTATTTCGTTTTTTCCTCTGCCTGCTTCTGCCTTCACCTTGTTCTATCCTTAACCTGTATTCACTACGAAGGAGGAATTGTTATGAAAAAGTTTTCTGTTGTTGGCATCGGTCTTATCATGCTGGCTTTTCTTATCTGCCTCATCCCTAGTCAGGGAGGCGCAGCCGAAGAAAAAACCATTACGCTCCGCTATTCGACCATGTTTCCGGCTCCGCACCGGCAGAGTCAGGTAGTCAATGACTGGTGTAAGGAGGTTGAAAAGAGGACCAATGGACGGGTGAAGGTAACGGTGTACCCCAACAACACGCTTACGCCTGCCGTGCAGACATACGACAGCTTGGTTAAGGGCATCGCCGACATCGGTCTCGCTGATGCGGCCTATACCAGAGGAAAGTTTCCGCTCACCGAGGTTGTCGGTCTCCCTCTCGGTTACAAGAGCGCCACGCAGGCAACGCACATGACCAATGCATTCTACAACAAGTTTAAGCCTAAGGAATGGGATGAGACGAAGGTCCTCTATTTTTACAGCCACGGCCCGGGTCTCCTTCACAGCAAGAAACCGGTCATGAAGCTCGAAGATGTCAAAGGTCTCAAGATCAGATCTCAAGGTGTAGCAGCGAACATTGCTCTGGCTCTTGGGGGCGCGCCTGTCGGCATGCCAATGGGTGAGTCATACGACGCCCTCTCCAAAGGCGTCGCAGATGCCATTCTTTGTCCTTTTGAGGCGATGAAAGGATGGAAGCTGGCAGAAGTCGTCAGCAGCCATACGCTGGATTACGGGGCGGCTTACACCTCTGCACATTTTGTCGTCATGAACAAGGCGAAGTGGAATTCCATCTCTCCTGTGGATCAGAAAATAATCGAGAAGATCAACGAGGAGTGGATCGAGAAAGAGGGCAAGGCATGGGATGAGATAGACAAAGAAGCCATGGATCTGGTACAGGCGCGGGGTAGCAAAATCATAGCCCTCTCAAAAGAGGAAGACGCGCGATGGGCTGCCCAGGTAAGGCCCCTGCTGGATGAGTACGCGAATAACATGAAGGCAAAAGGACTTCCCGGCGATGAAGTCCTTAAGTTTTGCCTCGAGTATCTAAAGTCGCACTAGCGGTGAGCGCGAACATCTGAGAAGAACCGAAGAAGCGGGCGGGTTCAATAGGCTGCACAACACTTAACAGACCGGTCCGCTTCTTCGCGTTATCAATTCCTCATTTCCTGTCCACTATTACGTCTGCTGAAGTTTCTGGAGGAGCTGTTCCACTTTCGCATTCTTCGGGTTCATGGAAAGCACGAACTGGAGTCGCCGTGCGATCGGTTCCTTCTTGTAAGCCCCGGGGTTTGCGGCATACTGGTAATACTCGAGCCTGGCGAGGTTAAAATGAGCATCTTCGTGGAAAGAGTCTATAGAGATAGACTTTTCGTACGCTGTCACCGCATCATGGTATCTTCCCAGTTCTTCGTAAATCGCACCCAGGTTATTGTGTGCGTCCGCATTGTCCCCTGATACCCCCAGCACGCGCTGGAGGCACTCTATAGCTTTTCGGTACTGGCCCTGTTTGGTCAGCAGGCTTCCCAGGTTGAGCAGAGCCTTTACATGTGCGGGATCCAACTTGACAACCCTCTGATATTCTTCGACGGCTTCATCGAACATATCGTGGCGATCGTACAATGTGGCAAGACAGAAATGCGCTGACACTGCATCAGGACGGGCTTTGATTGCCATCTGATAGTAGCCGAGGGAGCCTTGATAGTCCCCCTGCAGGTCCGCGATGTGGGCGAGGTTGATCAATGCTTCGACATCATCAGGCCGCACCTGCAGCGCTTTCTCGTACATCTGCTTTGCGGCACCCAGCCGGTCCATCTTCTCATAGACGTAGCCGAGGTTGTTGTATGATTCGGGATTATCGCCTTCGAGTTCGGCTACCTTGGTGAAACATTTCAAGGCTTCTTCGTAGAGTTCTTTTTCAAGATATGCAAACCCGAGGTTAACGTGCGCATCGGTTAGATTCTCGTCCAGTTGCAGACTCTGTTTGTAGGCTTCAATCGCTTTGTCCGATGTTGCCCTGGCACCATCGCAGGCCATACCTTCCTCAAACCACTGCCGTGCCGTCTTCTTGGACTGCGTGGGTTCTTTCTGGGCCTCTTTCTCAACGACAGGATCAGGCGCGGGCCGCTCCGCGGCCTGTTTTCTCCTTCGGACAAGGGAGATTTTCTCCATGACCAATCCTTATTTCAAAACAGTGCGCTGGCTGACCGGTTCAGTCCGAACGCTTCGCCCATCTCACAAGAATTATCGGCTAGCAGCATATTTTAGCTAAGCAAATGTGCTGCGTCGTTCGGGTCACACTACACCACAAACTTTGACCTTTCACACGTACTCCATATCCCGCAGGCAGATCTAAGGGATACATCTGAAAACTCGCTGAGTTAGAGAAGTTTTCCACAAATCCTGTTGAAAACTTGTAAAAAATTTGTCGAGATAGATGCGCAAGCGCCCATTTTTACTAACGTTTTTTCAATTTGCCCCATGGTGTGGCAATCGCAAAAGCCCAATGGTTTCAACTAATATCCGGTAAACTGAATATTCTGATATGATTACCTGCCAGGAAAATGCTCAGAAAAAATCACCTTTGATTATGGCAACTTGGCGATACCCGGTTTTGACCCGCCCATTCGGGCGAAAAATGGCCTTGCGGAAGGAGGGCCTCTTGTGACTTCCTGAGAGGCCCGGTAGAGTAAGCGTGAATCTATCCGAACTTTTGAAGATAACGGTAGGCCTGCAGGGCAGCCTTGGCTCCCTCGCCTGCTGCAACAACAATCTGCTTTTCAGGAACATCAGTGACGTCTCCGGCTGCAAACAAACCCGGAACCCCGGTCTCTCCGGAACAGTTCACCTCGATCTCACGAACCTTATTGAGCCCGAGCAGGTCCCTCGCCAGATCAGAGTTGGGAATTAATCCGATTTCAACAAAGACTCCTTGTACTTCCAGTGTCCGCTCCTCACCCGTTTTGAGATCCTTGATGCGGATGCCTGACACAGAAGAATCACCCAGCACCTCCTGGGTTTCGTGTTCAGTGAAGACTGTAACATTCGTGCCTTCTTTGACCCGTTCATGAAGGATCTGGTCGCACGTCAGGGGCGTAAGCGAAATCATATACACATGTTCTGCAATCTTCAGCATATCGATGACCGCTTCTACGGCCGAGTTGCCGCCGCCGATCACAGCCACTTTCATTCCCTCGAACAGCGGGCCATCACACGTGGAACAGTAGGTGACTCCCCGACCCCGCAAGCGCTCTTCTCCTGGAACGCCAAGCGACCGAGGCCGTTTACCGCTGGCAATAATCACTGTCTTTGCCTGGTAGCTTCCTGCTCCTGCCGTTTGTAACCCGAAGCCGCCCTCCACTCTTTCTAAACCGACAACCTCTTCTTCTATTTTCACATCTATGGGAAACTGGCGTACCTGCCTCTCGAATTTCTCAATGAGCTCCGCTCCCTCTATAAACTGATAACCCATATAGTTTTCTATCTCGTTCGTCCAGAGTGTCTGGCCGCCCACATCCTTACTGATCAAGAGTACGCTCAGCTTCTTCCTTGCGCTATAGACTGCTGCTGTCAGGCCCGCAGGTCCGGCGCCGACGATGGCCACATCGTACATGTAAGACCCCACAGAAAAGAGAGATTAGAGCCCGAGAGCTTCCTTCAATTTGCTCTCAGAAAATCCGACCACAATTGTTCCGTTGATATCGAAAACAGGTACTACCATCTGTCCTGCTTTCCGGGACATCTCTTCGCGTGCTGTTTTATCTGCTGCAACATCCACGTCTTGAAAGGAGATACCATTCTCCTCGAGGAACTTTTTCGCCCTCTTGCAGTGCGGTCAGGTCGGCGTCGAGTAGATCAGAACCTTCTTGTCGCTTTCCATACTTCACCTCCTATTCTGTTGTCTGCTTCTGTTGTCTGCGTCCGTGTCGATTCATTTTTTCTATGTTAGTATTGCGCCTCCCGCCCCTGTTGTCAATGATTGAATATGGATTGCATAGGGCTCGCAGCACGCTTGACACCGTCTCAGCGGATGCTATAATTCAGCAACCCCGATCCAAAGGAGCACAAGAAATGATCGTCGTGAATGTAGAAAGCCCGGAAGCCGAAAGAACAACTTACGTAGCTCATCGCGGAGGCATTGCCCGCATGCTGCTTACTTCTCATTTTATGAAATCCATGGAATTTTTTGCGTGGGCAGTGGTGCCACCCGGCAATACCCTCGAAGAGCATGTGGATGCTGTAGAGGAAGTCTATTTCATGCTTTCAGGCGAAGGGTCGATGAAAGTGGGCGACGAAGAAAGAGCGGTGAAGACGTGGGATGCGATATGGCTCCCCGCAGGCGTACCCCATGCGTTCACCAATACAGGCAAAGATAATGCCTTCATCGCTGTCGTTGCGGCTTACCCGAGATGAGCAGCAAAAAGGGCAACCCTGAAGGAGGTGGTACCTGTGGCACACTTTGATGCCGGTTGAGCAGACTGAGGGGACGACTACACCCCGCCACCAGTTAGTTGGCGCATATTGAAATTTGCTGATGATACGCAGGCCGGCGTGTTTGGCCTGGACGAAATACTGGCCGAACTCCACGCAGAGGACCGCAAAGCCAACGATGCCACTGCAGAGGAGATCATCACAAGGCTGGAAGCGATGAGGAACTATATCCCTTCCTCAGGCCGCGTCCGTAGAGAGTATGCCTATATCCTGTTGAAGGAGTACAAGAAATACCTTAAGGATAGGACTGATGAACGCAAGAAATAACTATTCATATACGGTGAGGCAAATGGCAGAAACAAAGAAAGTGGAAGCATTTGTGGCGGGCTGACCGCTCTTCCCCCTTTACCATCTTGCCTGCTTGCGCATTCGAAACAATTCCATTACATTATTGCGTGGCCCTCCAGCTAATACTCTTTGACCTCGACGGTACCCTCGTGGACTCGGCAACCGATATCGCCAACGCGTTTAACTACTCGATAGGTCTGCACGGGATCCCGCCTATCTCGCGCACCGAGATAGAAACTATACTGGGTGAAGGCATGACCCTCATTATGAAGAAATTTGACGAGTGGAAAAGCCTGGGGGTTGACCCCGCCACTATCCGCAAGCATTTCAGAGAATATTACCTGGAACACATAGCGGTCTATTCCGCGCCCTACCCGGGGGTGGAGGATACCCTCCAGCGACTGAAGGATTTCAAGAAGGCTGTTGTCTCGAACAAGCTGGAAGTATTCACCATGAAGACACTCAGACAACTCCGGCTTCTGCAATATTTCGATCTGGTTGTGGGAGGAGATTCAGGCCCTGAACGGAAACCGAGTCCTCAGGCCATACTCTCTGTACTTTCAAAATTCAGCGTTCCGGCAGAAGAAACCTTAATGGTAGGCGATACCTCTTATGATATTGAGGCCGGCCGCGGCGCGGGCGTAAAGACTGCGGCTGTCACCTACGGGTACGGTTCGTCAGGTTTCACCGACGGCGCAGATTTTACCCTGGACACGTTTCCTGAGTTGATCGATATTGTCACCACGCTCTGGTAACGTGAATGAAATTCATCCACGTTAAATTTTAAATCGCAATATCGAAATTCTAAACAAGTCCTAATATTCAAAATTCTCTCAGACGGCGTTTAAGTCTTGGGACATTTGATATTCGCATATTTGTTTGGAATTTCACGCTTGGAATTTGGGGTTTCGCACTAGGCTTTGAGCATCAGGTATTGCCTCGGGTTATTCGTAACAGCATTCATGACCGTATTTTCGCGCAAACCCAGCGCCACAAGTCTTCGAGCCGACTCGGTTATGGTCATGCTGCCGCCCTGGAGTCTGCCCGAAGGATCATCTATTCTTCCATATCCCCCAGCCGTGCGCGTCTCCTTCACTGAATCGGAAACCAGGACTATTTTATTGGGCTCCTTCATTTCAAAGATCAGTTTAAGTGTTGCGTCATGCAGATGAAAAGGATCGGCTATGACTTCCACGTAGATATGCCTGTTCAATAGCCCAAAGCCTGCCAGCCCCGGTTCCCTGTGATGAAATCCTCTCATCCCGTTAAAGAGATGCGTGATCCCGCGAGCCCCTGCATTAAAACCAGCCTCTGCTTCAGAGTACGTAGCGTCAGAGTGACCCATGCTGACCACGATACCCAGGTCGGAAACTTTTCGTATGAGTGCACCAGCCCCCTTTCGCTCCGGGGCGACCGTGATAACTACGATGCTATCTTCGAACCCTTCTATGAGTTCACGAAATACACGCTCTTCCGGATCAATAAAGAAAGAGGGATTAAGCGCGCCAGACCGTGTCGGGTTCAAGAATGGCCCTTCGAGATGAACACCCAGAATACGGGCTCCGCCTCCGTGAACAGCGACTCCTGACCCGTGAACCTGCCTTTCCATTGCCTCTCGCACCAGTTCTATCTGCCGCCGCATTTCCCGTATCGGTGCGGGGTAGATTGACAGCACGATTTTCGAAACACCTGCTGCACCGTGGATTTCTGCTATTCGTAACATACCATCAACAGTGCTGCTTCTCGTGTCGAATCCGTCTATGCCGTGGGTGTGAACGTCGACGACTTTCATGGCAGGTGCGCTGTTCTTATTTCTCTCACAATCACTCCATCTATGCAACAGAATAGTCAATCCGTCGGAAGCGGTCACAGCGTGGTATACTATCGGACTGGTCCACCATGACTACACAAGCGCAAAGGCAGAGGGTAAGGGTCTTGCTCGGCAAGTGGAGCCGGCATGATCTTGATGACATGCTTGCTGCTGCTGAAAAGATCTCACCTGCAGGCAGACGGGTAGCGTTTCTCTCTGCGCAGTTCCTGGGTATTCCCTACAGGGAATCCACTCTGACGGGTGGCGTAAGCACGCCAGAAGTTTTTACCGTCAACCTGGAGGCTGTTGATTGCTTCACGTACCTCGATTACGTCGAAGCCATGCGCCAGTCTGACAGTTTCAAATCTTTCAAACAGAGGCTGCGGGTGATCAGATACCGTGGAGGCAACGCTGGATACGAGACCAGGAACCATTTTTTCACTGACTGGACCCAGAGAAACTCCCGGGTCTGTGACGTAACCGCCGATATCGGCAGGCAACATGTCAGGCACGTTCGCAAGAGACTCAATGATCGGGGGGATGGAACCTACTTTCTCCCCGGAATAAGCCCGGAGGAGCGCGACATCGCATACATTCCACGCAAAGAAATTGATATCGAAATCATTCGCCGCTTAAGAACAGGCGATTACATTGGCATATATGCGAAGACGCGAGGCCTCGACGTGTCACACGTGGGCATTCTGATCAAAAGAAGGAGGACTGTCTGTTTCCGCCACGCTTGCTCTTTGCCATCCCAGAGAAAGGTGATCGACCAGGATTTCAGAGCATACATAACGGGCAAACCCGGTATTATCGTACTGAGGCCGCAGGCAGGAGAGCACTAGGTCAACGCCGCACATTCCCACCTTTTCATTTTGCCGCGTTCGCAATTCGACGTCCATGTAATGACCTCTTCATGTATGTTCATTGGGGGCATCAAGTAGGCTCAACGGCTGGTCGATACATATTCTGATGCTTTCGGCTGGCCTTGCAGCGAGGCTGATGAGTGATTAATCTATGTACGAATGCGACATTCATGCAAAAGGAGAGGACGTCGTATGAGAGGAAATGAGTCGCGCGTCTTTCTGACCGGAGCTTTACTTCTGTTCGCCGTCTGGATACCTGCAGCAAGTGATGCCCAGGTCAGCGTGGATATCCATATAGGTCCTCCGCCCCCGTACAGCATACCTGCGTCCCCTCCGGTCGTGGTCATACCGGGAACCTACGTTTACATGATACCTGACATTACCGCGGAGATTTTCTTTTACGGGGGTTTTTGGTATCGTCCATATGAAGGCCACTGGTTCAGGGCTCACTCCTATAATGGCCCATGGCTCAATCTTCCACCGGAAAGGGTGCCCCCACCGCTCCTGCGGCTTCCTCCGGACTATCGTAGAGTGCCCCCGGGATACCGCCGGATACCGTACGGACAGATGAAAAAAAACTGGGCAGGATGGGAACGCCAGCAATACTGGGCCCGCGATAGGCAATGGCGAGAGGGCTGGCATGGAAAACCCGAAGAGCGGGGCATGGGACACGGAGAAGAGAGGCACGGGGGTGGTGAAGGAAGAGGCGGGGAAGAACATGGAGGAGGACACCACCAGCATGAAGGACAAGGGCATCACTGACGCCGTGCGGCCGAAACCCGGCACTTTCAAGAACGCCCTGACAGCGCGTTCTCCGAAGGCTAGCAGCGGGAAGATGCACTCCCTGCCTTTACTTCCAGTGAAGGCGCAATGAAAGAAAGGTAGTTTGTATAACGCTTCCAGGACACAACAGCAGAACAAAAGGAGGGTTGCTATGGAACACGAAGGATCAAGCGGGGTATGTTCGGTGGTATCTTCGTTCCTTCTGGGCGGACTGATCGGCGCAGGTGTCGCGCTACTGGTTACTCCGATGACCGGCAAGGAAACACGCGAGCAGATCAGGGGCTTCGCGGGGGATGCGAGGAGGAAGGCCGACGATTACTACGGGCAGATCAAAGATGCGGTCATTTCCACGCTGGAGAACGGAAAAGGCCTCATTGAGGACAAAAAACGGCGTATTACCAGCGCAGTCCAGGCCGGTATAGAAGCATACGAAAAAAAGAAACAGGAACCAGCGGAAGGGTAATCCAACGCATTTTCATGCCTCAGCTTGATGGAGAGATGGATCACCGCTGCTATTGACTTTGTCCCGGTCCGAACACAACCTGTCACTATGCGACCGTCTCGTAGTGCACGCCCAGTCCAGCCATCCGCGAGTGGAGATTCTCTCTCATTGACTGGCTGATTACGCGGGTCGCAAATACGGATGGGGAGGTATGTGAATGAAACGTTGCAAAGTCTTTGGATTGTTCTTGTTGACGGTATGCCTGCTCGCGACGGCCTGGGCGCTTCCAACGTACTCGCAGCAAAGCGGGGAGTCAGCCCAGAAGTCCATGGCGACAGGACAAGAGGGCAAACCCGGGATGAAGGGGAGCACCGCGGGGGCTGAGGAGTCGAAAGGAACGATGGAAGCCTACAAGAAGGATTTGGAAAAGGACCTCCGGGCAATGGATAAGAAGATCGCGGCGCTCAGCAAGAAGGTCAAGAAGCAAGGGTCAAAGCTGGAGGCTGAAACAAAGGAAAGCTGGAATGACCTGAAAGCAAAGCAGAAGACAGCAAAAGCCAAAGCGAAGGCTCTTTCATCAAAAGCGTGGGAGAAGACCAAGGCTGAGGCCGATACTGCCCGGGATGATCTTCACAAAGCGTACGACAAGGCTGCGTCGTACTTCAAGTGAGCAGAACCGGAAGCGGCATCAGGGTGTCTACGGTCCTGGTCCTCTCGTAACCTGATAAGAACTACTGCAGTCCTTTGATGATGTCAGGAAGAAGCTCCTGCATGACGCGATTCAGCGTTTTTTCAAGGGCCAGCCGGATTGGTTCTGAAGAACGGTCCGCCCCCTCTTCGTAGTCTTGGGCCGACACGGTTAGCGTCTTCGCGAGCTGCCCATGGGTCCAGAGTTGTACCTCCAGTTTAACGTCAGTGGTTGTAACAATGGTCAGCACCTTGGAGGACTGATTTGCGGAGAGGGTCAGAAAAATCGTGTTTATTCCTTTTGAAACGCCTGCTGGAAGCGTCGGGACAGTCTTCACGTCGTATCCAGCAGCAGACAGCTCCAGCTTGAGGGCCGATAGAAGCCAGTTGGCAGGATTCTCTCCTATGACTATGTCTATGTCCCCTGACTTTCCTATGATCTGCCTGCCCGAGGGAAGTACCGCCAGATTCTGCTTCATCACCGGCTGCGCAACGAGTACCTCGCCTGAGCCTCCCGTGGCTTTGACAGAGCTTCCATAGGTGAGGTCAACGCGTTTCTCCACCGGAGCACAGCGTGTTACAATGAGCAAAGCGAGGAGTATTAACGAAAATGCGCACTTCTTCAACAATAGCAACTTCTGCTGCCTGCTCATCGCATTCTCAACATCATAATCTTAATGTCTCCCGCGCGACAGTCAATGTCCCAGGCTCAAATTCTTTCAGTGCTCAAGTTGAGGTTTTCCGCGCCGTCCGCTAGCGCGTGCCGGATGGGTGGCGCCGCACCCAGATAAGCACGTGGATCGTTGCGTCCACACCAATGCCGATTGCAATGTTGGCGCCCGGCGCCGAAATGATGTCTATGGGCACACGAAGGGCTTCTCAGGGCCTCCTCGACATCGTGCGGACCTTGCGTCAAGGACTCGACCGTGTCTATCTCCGGGAACGTTCCGAGTTCATTCGTTAGCGCTCTGACCTTGCCCAGATAACGTGGAGAATGAATCTCTCCCCCGCGCTCAGGATGAGCTGCGGTTCCTGCATGAAGATCCTGGAAATCTGCCGGTCAGCTTGAAGTTGAGGATCATGGCTGGAAAAGAAAAAGTTTTGATCCACCCGCGGCTTCAGGTCAACATACCGAAGAACAAAAATCAGAAACAGCAGGGTCAGAGCGCCCAAGCCCACAGCGGGCAGAACATAGAAGAGGTGCGACCTGAGCGGCCTCATGGCCACGTGATTCTCCGTTCCGTCCAGCTAGCTTAAGCTCTGGGGCGTTTCCATAGGTGCGTCAGCAAGCTGATGAGGAAGAGCACAAGAAAGATAGCGAAAAAGACTTTGGCAATTCCTGCTGCGGCCAAAGCAATGCCAGTAAAACCAAAGACTGCCGCGACGATCGCAACAATAAAGAAAACAAGAGCCCAGTACAGCATGACAACCTCCCTATATCTTGCATTTCTTGATATGACCCGTCACGCACTCGCCCAACGGTTCCTTTGCGAGCTCTGCAGCACCCTGCGGTATCTAGCGAGCCAGTACAATGATGCGCTGTCGCCTCTCTCATTTCGCCTTGCCACCACGCGGCTTGTAGAATACGTGGCTGCCGACGGTGGCGGTCCTCATATATTTCTTCGCCCAGGCGGGAGATGATCCTTTACCGCGGAAGTAGAGAGCCCCCCTGGTCACATCGACCAGTTCCCGGTTGAGCGCCTTACGTGCAATTTCTTTGGCAACCGCATAGGACTTCTCGTCCTGCGCCGTGTCCGGAAGTCCATCGCACCACCAGGAAAATTGGCAGGTGCGCTGCTTTTGCCCTTTTTTGACGATTTCACAGATAGTGCTCGGGAAACCTTCGTGGCCGAGCCGGTTCATGACGACATTGGCGATGGCTTCCATGTCAGCAACGCCTGCGCTCCTGGCTTCCCAATATATAGTGCGCGCAAGACACGTGATGGCATCATCCAGGTGCTCTTTGCCGGCGGGATCAACTGCCTGAGCTTCGCTCTTCGTGATCGCATCGGCCGCTGGTGCGTTACTGCCCTTGCCTGCCGCTTTCTCCTCGACCGCGGCTTTGTTCTTGGCGCGCTCCTCTTTATCGGCCTGCGCGCTGCCGCTCCCATGGCAGGCAACAAGGAATGCCGCAAGACAAACTATACCTGATATCTGTGCTATGGGCCCATACTGCCTGCATCTGTCGAGTACCAGCGGCGTAATCAGCGGCCATTCTCTCCTGGCACACGACCCAAGGTTCTCGCTCATCTTGAATCATAATTCTTGAAACTCAATTGAGCAAGGCAGGAAACGGCCCTGTCATTCGCACCCAAGATTCTACCTTATTCGATTGTCGGAGCCTCATAGATTGCAAGACCGCCGGAGGTTGACAAACAGACTCTTGGACAACAAGATTAATGAGATGACTCTCGGCGACCCGAGAGGCAGACCTGGGTGCGGCGAAGAGCGATACATAGGCTGCTGGCCCTGTTCCCGGGTCTCGAGCGAGCAAAGAAAAGGAGTCTACGTATGACAGTAGCGCCCATGCATCACGCAATCATTTCGTTGATGGCCGGTATCCTGATCCTTATCATTCCAAGGTTACTCAACTACATTGTGGCGATATACCTGATCATCATCGGCCTGCTTGGTCTGGTCCGATAAGGCTGGTTCGCGCGTGCGCACTGCTGATGCCGAGGAATCATCCAATATCTTATCTTGCTCATCCCAAACAAGATCCCTCTCCTGCCTTGACAGGCTTCACTGCAGACCTTAAAGAAAGGCTAAGGAATTCTCTCTGGCTAGGAGGTACGCCATGAAAAAGATTATCTACGCTACATTCCTTATCGGTTTCGCATTGTCCCTTTGTTACGCTTGCCAATCAACTACGGGAAGGACCGCCGGCGAGATGGTTGACGATACGACCATCGCGAACACGATCAGGACGAAGATTGTCGAGGACAAGGACCTGAGCATCCTCAAGATCAACACCGACGTGTTCAACGGCAACGTCACCCTCCTCGGCGTGGTGCCCAACAAGGAGTCTGAAGACCGCCTCATAGCGCTCGCGAACAGCGTCAAGGGTGTCAAGTCCGTCACCAGCAAACTGATGATCCAGACGAAGTGAGCAGAGAAGCACTTTGCATAAGCTCCATGAAGTGCTCGATTCCGTAGCGTGCTCAGCGTACGCACGAAGACGAAAGCGACGCACAATGCTATCTGACCTGGAGGCAACCCATGCGCACCGTTCTGTTTGCTCTTCTTTTGCTCGGCGTTGTTGCAGTACCATATCTCGTGGGAGCCCAGGAAGTGTACATACGCGGGGGAGAAACGCGCGAGACCGGCGCCACGAAAAGCTCCCAGACTTACTCCTACGGGGTCTCCTACTTTCAGGGGTTCGGGGAGAACCTGGCATGGAGCATCGGCTATCTCAACGAGGGTCACTTTCCGAACCACAAACGGGATGGCCTCGATTTTCAGGGCTGGGCACGCATCAACGTGCTCAACCGGCGCCTCTCCTTGGGTGTGGGGGTCGGCCCCTATCTCTACTGGGATACCGTATTGGCAACCACCGGGCCCACCTATTCGGATCAACACGGGGTGGGTGCGATCTTCAGCGCCGCAGCCAACTGGTACACCGACAGCCGCTTTATTATCCAGGGGAAAGTGAATTACGTCGTCACAGCCAACAGCATCAACACCCTCAGCGCGACCATCGGGCTCGGCTACCAGCTCGATAAACAGGCGACACCGGGCCCGGCCACCGGACCGAGCCCGGCTCCGGTGCAGGACCTGAAGAACGAAGTGACCTTCTTCGCCGGACGCACGGTCGCCAACTCGAATAACGATTCATCCGCTCCCGCCGAGTACCTCCAGTACCGGCGCAACCTCGCAGCCCATGTTGACTGGACAGTCGGCTGGCTCAACGAGCATAATCCCATTTCGCGCACGGGTCCCGCCACGGAGATCTGGGCAGGCCGCACCTTTCTTAACGACCGGTTCGGGCTGGAGATAGGGGTTGGCCCCTATCTCGCCTACGACTCCAGCGGACCGAACAACGTCACGAAACTCGACTGGTTGGTGTCCTTGTCGAGCAATATCCGGTTCACCGAGCACTGGATACTCCGCGCCACATGGCACCGGGTGACCACGACCAACAACCGGGATAGTGACATATTTCTGGCGGGAATCGGGTATCGTTTTTGAGGGGAGAGAGGTAAGAACAAGGAAACGAATTTCTGTTCATACTCCAGACGATCTGGTCTCAGGCGCAAGAGCCTGTCGATTGATGTCAGATCACCGCTCTTGACAAGGAGCTGATAAGTACATAATACGACAAGGAGTAAGACGAAAAGCAGGGTGCGCAAAGAGAGCACTCCAGCACATCAGCACTGCGTAACGCGTTGCAATCGGGTTAGGGCTTGCGATACGTTTGCGGGGCAAAGGAGGGCGCGACATGAAAGTAATCAGGACACTCACGGCCATCATGGTGGTGCTGGGGTTACTTGCGGGGTGTGCAAACATGACCCCCCAGCAACAGCGAACCCTGAGTGGCGGGGCGATCGGCGCGGGTGCCGGTGCCGCACTCGGTGCCATCACCGGCCACAGCATTGCCGGAGGAGCAGCGATTGGCGCCGCTGCAGGAGCCGTGGGTGGCTATATTTACGATCAATCGAAACGGAGGCACTAGCAGAAAGTACATGAGGAGGAGGTCCACCATGAAGAAGATCCTATCCGGAGGGTTGCTCGCGGCTCTCTTGTGGGCATTGACCGCATTCGCAGCCGTCTACCAGAGCGATTTCGGGTTTCGCATCGAACTACCCTCGGGCTGGACGGTCGTGAATAAAACAGGCGTGAAGGAAAAGCCGGAGTTTGTGGAGGCGGTCTTCGAGGCCGCCGAGAAGAACCGGACACTCCTGGACATGCCTGAGGAGCTCTATGCCAAGCTGAAGGAGAAGATCGCAGGTGGTGAGGTGGAGTACTACCACAAAACTGACGGCCCAAGCTTCAGTATATCCGTCTTCCAGCAGCCGGGGACCATTCCGCAGTCCGGCCAGGCCGCCGAGGAAACGTGCCGTACCCTTCCCGGAGAGCTTTCGAAGCTTTCCAAGGCGCCGGTCAAGGTCTACGAGTGCCGCCTCACTACTCTTGGAAATGCTCCGGCCCTTTACATGGTGGCCGATGCGTATGAACCGGGAGAGCGTTATGTCGAGTACTTGGTGCAGAAGGCGCCGGATCATCTCCTGCTCTTCGCTGCTGCCTCAACCAAACGGCAGGACTTTACCAAGATGAAGACTGAGTTCGACGAGATCATGAAATCGTTCCAAGCACTGTAATCCCTCTCGGGAAAATGCGAGACGGTGGAAGAGGAATGTTACGCGTTCTGATCGGCCGTGTACCTGCTGGGTTCGATAGGTGTTGCCTTAATTCCCAGCTAAGCTCAGGAGGTAGTTATGGAACTCATGAAGATGAGCAAAATGGAGGAAGTTGTATTTGGGAAAGGCTTTGTGACCGTACTTGCAGCCTTCTTCACCGGTACCGAGGAGGAGATTGCTCAGCTCAGCACGCTCAAAAAATCAGGCGACCGGATTCACATGGTGATTGATCCTGCTGGCTCTGTAACATTCGAGGGAGAGAAGACGGGATCGTCCAGGTAGCCGAACTTAGCGTCATTCCCGAAGGAGGTAGACCATGAAACGCATCAATTGTCGATTCACCTGCTCCACAGCAGTTTTTATTGCGGCTGTCTGTTTTTGCATGAGCATCGTTCTCGCACGTCCGCTGCCATCAAGGGCAGCAGAGACCACTTCCCCTGAAAGTAAGCCGAAGGCGTCCCAAATTGACCGGACCGAGGCGCGCATCAATGAACTTCATGCCAAGCTCAAAATCACACCGGCACAGGAAGAACAATGGAGCAAGGTTGCCCAGGTTATGCGTGAGAATGCCACTACGATGGAGACACTCATACAGGCCAGGAGAGAGAAGGGAAACAAGTTGAACGCCGTCGAAGATCTCAGGTCCTATAGCACGATCACGGACGCACATGCTACAGGGCTGAAGAATTTCATTGCGGCCTTTGAGCCCCTCTATGCCAGTATGTCTGATGAGCAGAAGAAGATCGCCGATACGATTTTCACGAAACATGACCAGCGGAGATCAAAGAAAAAATGAAACCAAGGTACACAATAAGGGAGGAAGCCGTGAAGAGTTCACATACGAGAGTCAGCGTTGCCAGGAAGGCTACGGGGATCGTGACCGTTCTCGCCCTTGTCTTCACCATCCTCGGAATCTCTATAGTACCAGCTCTTGCGAAGGACGGGTACCACGGGCATGGCCGCTACTACGGGTATAGGCCATACTACGGACATGGGCGGTATCACTGGTATGGCCCCTACGTCTACTACCCTCCTTACGGTTACTACTACCCTTACGGTTACTACTACCCGGCACCTGTCTATCCGCCTCCTCGAGTAGTATACCCTCCACCGGGAATCACCTTTGTCTTCCCTTTGCGCATCCATTAGTGGCGGGTCATTTACGAAAACTTACGCCAGATTGATCCTCGTAGTCTGTGCCGTTGCCCTCAGTGCACCAGCCCTGCCGAGAGTTGCCCTACCCGCACAGACACCATCGATCAACACGGAATCCGCAGCCGTTCTCGACCACCTGAACGCGGCAATCAGCTGGTATCGTCACCTGGCAAGCGTGGATGCTACCGCAGGCAGTCCGAGCGACGCGCTGTATCTGCAGAATGCGCGAACTCAAGCGTTGCAGGCGCTGCAGTTGGCTTTTCAGTCGGCCCGGGAAGAAGCGGCACTGATAGAACAAGCCGCTCCCGCGAAAGCTTCATCCGAGCAGAGCACGGATCAGGAGAAGATCGCTAAAGCAGCGGCTGACGTCGCTAACCGGATCGAACAAACCCAGGCGCGCATCGATGCACTCAACAACAATATCAGGGCCGCGGTGGGAAAGAGGCGCCAAGATCTCCTTGATCAGCGCAATGCGCTGCAGGGCGAACTCGACTTGGAGAAGGCACTCCAGGGGGGGATCGCAAAAATCTCCAGTTTCATAAGCACCGAATACATAGGCCTTGCAGGACAAATCAACGCCTTGAAAGCATCCGTCCCGGAACTTGCCTCGACAACGGCAGCGGGTGGAAAGCAGTCCGGGGCGCAAGCCTCGAAATCGAGCAGGGCGTATGCCTCGGGACTGATCGGCCAAGTATCCATTCTCCTGAGTCAGATCGGTGACGTGCGGGCCATCGATGAGCTCTTGAAAGAGACACTGAAGCTGCGCGATACCGCCGAGCGACTTCAGAAGCCCATGCGCGACTCCCTGAGGGGCCTGCTACAGGAAGGACGCGACGCCGTCAACCAGCCGGCCGCAGCGTCCCAGGGCGGTGGCACACGGCAAGCGTTCGAGGCGATGACAGCGCGGTTCAAGAAGGTTGCCGAAGCTGCACTTCCCCTCCGTCAGGAGATCCTGCTACTCGACCAGGTCCGGGCCAACCTTCTGGAGTGGCACACGTCCGTCGAGAGAGAATACGGCGCCGTTCTGCGCTCGCTACTCGTGCACGTGCTTGCCATTCTCGTCGCCCTCGCCCTGGTGGTGCTCTTCTCCGAGGTCTGGCGCCGCACCACGTACCGGTACGTGAGGGAAGTCCGGAGGCGCCGGCAACTGCTGCTTTTGCGCCGGTTCGTCACAGGCTCTTGCATGGCAGTCGTCATTATTCTCGGTTTCGTCAGTGAGTTCAGTTCGCTCGCGACGTTCGCCGGCTTCCTTACCGCCGGCATCGCCGTTGCCCTTCAGGCGGTAATCCTCTCGATCGCCGCCTATTTCTTCCTGATCGGTCGATACGGCGTGCGTGTCGGCGACCGCGTGACAGTGTCGGGTGTCACCGGGGACGTGATTGATATAGGACTGCTGCGCCTGCACCTCCTGGAACTCTCAGGGACGGGGATCGATCTCTACCCTACGGGACGGGTGGTTGTCTTTTCGAACTCGGTGCTCTTCCAGGCCTCTCCGCTTTTCAAGCAAATCCCCGGCACGGCCTACACCTGGCACGAAGCCGCAGTCATGCTTAACCCGGGAGCCGACCACTCTCTCGCAGAAAAAAATATCCTCGAGGCAGTGAACGGTGTCTGTAGCCAGTACCACCATAATCTTGAACGCCAGCACGGCGCACTCGAACGGATCATCGATGCCGAAGTGCCCACGCCCGCACCACACGGGCAATTGCGGTTCACCGATGCCGGGTTGGAATTCGTTGCCCGCTATCCGGTGGAGATCCGCCGTGCCTCAGAGATTGATGATCAGATAACAAAGAAACTGGTAGAGGCAATAGAGCGTGAACCGGACCTGAAAGCCGCAGTCTCCGGCCTGCCGAAACTCCGGTCGGTGATCAAGGGCTGAAGCGAGCGCCAGGTGACACAGACAATCATCTATAGGACAACCATTGTTATCGACGACGGCGCAGCCCATCCTCAAGCCCTCGTCGAAGCGGACGGGGACTGATACGTGTTTACGACCGTCACTCTCTGTCCTATCCTTGACTAGTGAAGAGGGAAGAACTCAAGAGCGCTACGGGGAAGTTTGCAAACACCTCGCCTAGGCGCAGATGCATCGCGCCATCCCGTTCAACTGCGGTGATGGTCTCGCCCGTGAAGATGTTGTAATACGCCTTCGGTTGGATCTCGTCAGGGATCGGAATTGTTGTGTCTTGCCATAGCTCATTGCCGAAAGGCTTCTCGTCCACGCTCCTTAGTATGCGTGTCAAAAACCTCGGAACCGCCGTGATTGCGACATTATCATCTCCGACCCTGGCAAAGGCGCACACGAGTTCCTTAAGAACCCCTTCTGGAGCGAGCGACGCATAGGCTCCATGCCTGAAAAGTGGATAATGTTCCTTTCGATAGGTAAGGGCTGAATAGATGACGTAGAGTTTAATTGCGCCGTCTGCCCAGGAGGCAAAGAGGCGGCCAGCGAAGTCCGTGAACATCCCGCCCGCACGCTTCATCCCTTTCTTCAACCTGTTGAGCATTTCCTGCCTTGCGGTAAAGTCAACCGGCCTTCGATTGTCAGGGTCTACCAGACTGAAATCCCACAACTCGCAGCCTTGATAAAAATCGGGTACGCCCGGCGAGGTGATCTTAAGGAGGGTCTGTGACAGAGAGTTAAACATGCCGAAATAAGAGATCTTGTTTTGGAAAAGAGTAAAGTCTTCGATGAATGGATCGCGCTCTGACCGTTGCAGGATCGAATCTATAAAATTGGTGAGCGCCTCTTCATAAGGCGTGTCGGGGTTAATCCAGCTGCTGTTAATCTTGGCCTCTCTGATCGCTTTTACCATGTACTCCCTGATCCTTCTCTTGAAATCTTCGTATTTCACATCATCCATGCGGTGACCGGGACCGGGCCAAGAGCCCACTAACGTCTGATACAGCAGGTATTCCTCGTTACGGTCGGGTACCTGTTGCCCATCGATGATCGGTTTCTTCTTCACGTTTAGCCTGGCCCACCTTCCAAGACATCTTTGCCACTCGCCTGGAATTTCAGAAAGCACATTGATTCGTGCTCTGACATCTTCACTTCGTTTCGTGTCGTGGGTTGACGTAGTGAGAAAAGAATGGGGTCTCGATCTCGCCCTTTCCAAATTCTGTCCGTGAAAGGCCTCCAGTGAAGTGCCGAACGCCTCAGGGTTCCCGCCCACCTCATTAAGGGAAATGAGCCGGTTATAGATATAGAAGACAGTATCTTCTACGCCCTTGGCCATCACCGGCCCTGTGATCTGCTGAAGTCGCATTGTAAATTCGACCCATTCCATCTTGTCCGATTCCTGAAAATCGTCTGGACAATCGATCAATAAGACACGTTTGAGATAATCAAAGACGCTCTGGCTCAAGGTTGGGTTCTTCCGTTTTGCTTTTGCTATCGCCTGCTCAACATAGCGCCGGTCTCTTTCGCTCACGCCCTCCTGTGTTATGTAGGTCCTGTAGACTGGAAAACAGGCAATGGTCTCCATGATCGCGCCCCTCAGGCTGTTGAGTGTGAAATCCCTCGTGTGCCTGTTTTTTTCCGAGAGGCGGTTGAGATAATGGGCGAGTGTATTGATTTCACCAGACAAGCTGACGAGCATAATCAGCCGTTTCTTTTCGTAGACCAGATCCTGATAGCTCATCTTCAATACGGTAAATCTCTCATACAGCCGCTCAAAGATTTTGCTGTTTGCCGTATCCACAAATATTCCGTTCACCGGATTCAGGAACTGGTAGCCGATGCTGCTGAAGACAGGCCAGTCTTCGGGCAGCTTCTCACCTTTTATGAGAATCTTTTCTCCTACGATATAAAAAGGCTTGAACTGCGGATCCAGGACGATCATCTCCGCATAATCCTTCAGCAGTTGCGATTCCAGATCGGTTTCGTCCGTGACTCCGGGCTTCTTCCTTTTTTCTCTTTCCGCATCCGAAAGGCGCACACGGAGAAACGACTCGCGCTGCAATCTTTTCATGTATTCGGAAGGATTGTAGAGACCGTCAGGGTGGTCAACTCTCAGTCCGGTTATCTTGCCTTCACCAATGAGCTTGAGGAGCAGTTCATGGGTCTTCTGGAAAACCACCGGGTTTTCCATCTTAATGGCGGCAAGGCTGTTGATATCAAAGAACCTCCGGTAGTTGATCTCTTCCGTGGCGACGCGCCAATAGGAGAGCCGCCAGATCTGCCTGCTCAGCAGGTCATCGAGAAGATCAAGACTGTGGGGCTCTTTCTCGTTTCCGTTGAAGGTGCGAAGGTTCTCGTCGACGAGGTCCCGCATTATCCGGTTTTCTCTATAAAGCTTGTATAACCGTTTCTTTATGATCTCTTTCTCACGGCTTCGCTCGGTGAGCTTTACCTGCTCTCTTTCCGTGTATGAAGGCAGACAGCTGAGGGCTGTCAAAATGCTTAGAAGCTCCACCAGTGACGCGTCATCGACGGGCAAGAGCGATTCCAGCTTCTCTATGCCGTGTCTCAGTACGTACATGTACGTTTCAGGCAATATCGGAAGCCTGTGGTCGTAGTAGGTTAGAGAAAAAGTACCCTTCTCAAATATCAGTTTCAGTTCCCGGCGCTCCAGCACCGTCCCGTACTGATCGCCCAGAATCGGGATCAACACTTTATTCTCGAGCTCTCTCTTGACGGGGTGCCAGTCTATATCAAAAAAGGCTGCATACGGAGAGGCAGGGCCATTCTCAAGGATATCCATCCACCAGCCATTGTCTTCATGCTCTATGTACATATGGTTCGGTACGATGTCCAGAATCTGCCCCATCTTGCGTTTCTGCAGCTCGTTTGTAAATCGGTTGTAATCCTTCTCCGTGCCGATCTCCAGGTTGAGCCTCGTAGGATCGACAACATCATAACCGACAACAGTTCCTTTACGAGCTGCAAAGCAGGGAGATGCGTAGACGTCGCTGATCCCCAGTTCGTCCATATAGGGGAGGATCTTTGTCGCATCCGAGAAAGTAAACCCGTTATTGAAGTTCAGCCTGTACGTGGACACGGGAATTCTGGGGAGAGTCACGTTATCGGTATCCATTTTCTGACCTATCGTACACACGCCTAGACATGGTCGCTCTTAGCACTCACTTGTCCGGTAAAGAACAACGCTGTATGGATTGAGGTTTATCTGGTCTTCTATTCCACCAGAGACGATGCGGAGCGGCGCCAATTCCCCGGGGCCACCCCACTTTCCCGAGGAAGAGTCTACTGCCTTGACCCACTTCCCTTCGGGAAGCGTCACGGTAACACGTATAGTTTCGACATTGAAATTATAGAGACAGGAAAGATTCTCTCCCGAAAACCACCTTCTTACAAAAAGTACCCTTTTGTCTTCATAATCTCTTATTTCCATCTGTTCTCCGACAGGATCTGCAAGTACAGGAGTTTCCTTTCTCATGTGCAGCAGCGCCCGATAGAAGTCGGACAGGTGCACCTGCTCGTCCGACCGATAACCGCAGAGGTCGATCTTTGACGTGAGAAACGTCGACTCTGCCTGCGGATCAGGAACTTCCGATGCCCAGCCAAATCTCCCGAAGTCTTCCCTCCTGCCGTTGCGCACTGCTTCGACGAGGGTTTGATCCGAGTGGCTTACGAAATAGTAAAATGGTGCTTTCTCGGCGTATTCCTCTCCCATAAACAGAAGAGGAATGCACGGAGAGAGCAGCACCACGCTTGCGGCGAGCTTCATCTGCTCGAGCGACAGAATCCGGCTCACCCTGTCCGGTCTATTGCCTGCCTGATCGTGGTTCTGAAAAAAAATGACGAATTGATGGGCGGGCCTCTCTTTTGAAGAATTGCCATGTCTCCGCTTTCTGTATGACGAGTACTGGCCTGAATAGACAAAACCTTCCGACATCGCTTTAGCCACGTGGGCCAGCCCGCCAAAGTCCTGATAGTAGCCGTTAGTCTCGCCCGTGATCAGAGCGTGAAGGGCATGCTGAAAATCGTCGTTCCACTGGCCGTCGAGTCCGTAGCCACCGATGGCCGTCGGATTTATAACTCTCACATCGTTAAGATCGCTTTCGGCAATCACGTAAATAGGGTGTCGCAAGGCTACAGCCAGTGAGTGTACGGCATGTGCAAGCTCCTCCAGGAAATGGCGTGCTCCGAAATCGAATATACCGTGTATGGCATCGATCCTGAGAGCGTCGACATGGTATTCCGTTATCCAGTAAAGCGCATTGCTGATGAAGTAATGCCGCACCTGGTCGCTGCATGGTCCGTCGAAGTTGATCGCTTCACCCCACGGCGTCTTATACCTGTCTGTGAAATACGGGCCGAAACTGCTAAGGTAGTTGCCTTCAGGCCCCAGATGGTTGTAGACGACATCGAGCACTACCGCCAGCCCCTTTCTGTGACAGGCATTAATCAGCCTTTTCAGGCCTTCGGGACCCCCATACGTATTCTGCGGTGCAAAAGGATAGACTCCGTCGTAACCCCAATTCCTGCTGCCAGGGAACTGTGCGACCGGCATCATTTCCACGGCAGTAACTCCCAGGTCCGTGAGATAATTCAGATGTTCGACGATCGCTTCGAAAGTGCCCTCCCGCGTGAAGGTGCCCACGTGGAGCTCATACATGATGAACTCCTTCAACGGTATCCCTTTCCAGTCCTCATCAGCCCAAGAGAATCCGCGAGGATCGACTATCCGGGACGGGCCGTGGACGCCTTCGGGCTGATACCGTGACGCAGGATCGGGCCGCACGATTTCATCATCCAGGACATAGAAGTACTGCTCTCCCGCGGATACGCTTCCGGCCTCTCCTTCAAAGTAGCCTTTCTTATCTCTGTGGAGCGGAACTTCTCCACCATGAGTGCGAGATGAAAGCCTGACGCAAACTGTTTTTGCGCGTGGTGCCCAAACCCTGAAGTATACCGCCTCTCCCGCAACAACCGATGCCCCTATGTCCAGCTCCCACATGATCCAGTCTCGCGACTTTCTAATGCTGCCACAGCTCCAGGACCGTTCTTCCTCCCTGCTCCAGAGAATACCAGACAGCGAGATAGTCCCGTATCTGCCGCGTTATGAGAAAGTTTGTTCTCACGTGATCCTTCGCGCGCTGACCCATCTCCCGGGACATTTCAGGGTTATTGAGAAGTTGTCTTACCCTGAAAGCCGCCCCCTCCACCGAATGAACAAGAAAGCCGTTGAGGCCGTCTACGATCTGCATGGGGATCCCGCCCGCTGCTCCGCCTATAACAGGCTTTCCTTTCCACATGCCTTCTGCCACGGTAAGGCCGAATCCCTCCTTGAGAGATTTCTGGAGAATCACCGTGGCCATCCGCTGCAATACATTGATTTCTCTATCACTGTTCGCTGGCAGCATCAGGATATATATGTCCGGGTCATCCGCTGCAAATTCCCTGACAGCTGCCAGAACAGCCTCCCCTTCCGGGTCGTCTGTCGCGGGGCTCCCGGCAAGTATGAGGATGCAATCGTTGTATTTCTTGACCATTCTGTAGGCCTGGATAACGCCGACGGGGTCTTTGAAAAGGTCGAATCTAGAGACTTGAAGAAGAATGGTCCTGTCTGCAGGGATATGGAGCCTTTCGGCGGTCTCCTCTATTTCCTCCTTTGTCACCTCTCTGTTCTTCTCGCTGAGAGGGTCAATGGATGGTAAAATGATAAACTGGTTTATGGTCATGGGCATGACAAACTTTGCCACTGAAAAAATCGCTGCGTCATACTTCTCGCAGTACCCCTTAAGAAAATGAGCCACATCTTTGGCCGGGTTGGATAGATCAATATGACACCGCCAGATCCACTTGCCGCCTGTTCTGAACTCAATCAAGGGTGCCGGTTGGGGGTCATGGATCAGGACCGCGTCTGCTTCCAGGTTCAGCCTTTCAGCGTTCTTCTTGTTGATCTCGGCGTGGTAGTCCCACATCTCCGCTGAAATCTGCACCTGGTCGCCCTGAAGGGCGTTGTGAATCTTCTTTGTTATGTCGAAGAACCTCTGGTCGCCCTCTATGATATCCCAGCGCGCCTCGATGCCGAGCTCCGCGAGAATCGGCACCATTCTTTGCAGAATTTCGGCCACGCCGCCGCCCAACCGTGTCGAGTTGATGTGAAGGAAGGATTTACCGCTCAATCTCTCGCCGAGCTTTTGGAGCAGCAACAGATCACCTTTCGGCGAAATACCTGCATAATCGGTAATCATGACGTTATCTCTTCCATAGCCCTTCTCACTTCATCCTCCACCGCCTCGACAATGTGATTCCTTATTCCTTCGAGGGTGTGCATGAAAGGGTCTATTGCGTTTAGTCGTTCGCCCAAGCTCTCCTGGCCAACGGAGTTACTGAACCATTTCGAAAAGTCATCTGTTCCGCCCCCAAGCCGCATCCTCGCCTCATAGAAATGATAGTAGATGGAACTCTTATCGATGTAACGGATCGCGATGAGAAACTCTGCGAGATTTCTTGCCCTCACATGCAACGGAAAGATGAGGGTTAATGCCTCACTAAAGAAAAACTCCTCCCCAACCATCGCGTCGCGAGGCTCAGGGAGTGCTTCCAGCCGGAGGTCTATCGCTTTCAACAACTCGTGCCGAAACGCTTCGATGTTAGGAAAGGAATAGGGATCAATGTTTGACAAGTGCTCCGAAAGCGCCTTTTCGCCAAGGCTCTCCGCAACCCAATGGGCAAAGGCGTTCGTATACTCCAGGACGTGACCTGACAGGAAGTATTGATACGTGTGGTGGAATATCGACTCATCGCTCACACTGGTCAACAGCGTTCTTAACTGGCGGAGGTTTGCCGCGCTTTGACCCGTGGACTTGGGGACGATTACACACTGCTTGAACTCAAACGACCCAATTGTTTTTTCCATCATACACCTCGCCTAAAGCCAGTACGAAAGGAGACGCGAGAACCACTCCTTGATGCGATTGATCACCCCCCGGTGTCTCCATTCCTCCGGCGTGATTCCTTGCGACGCCTGTATGTCAGCGGCAAACATGCTTTCCATCTCAACGGCAAAGTCCTGGCCGATAATGATTGCATTTACCTCGTCGTTTCTCGCGAAGCTCCAGAGGTCAAGGTTAGTTGAACCAACCGTGGACCAGACACTGTCGATCACTGCTGTCTTGGCATGGAGCATGCCACCCTTCCGCTCATACAGTTTCACGCCTGATTCCAGAAGATCCTCATAGTGGGACCTTCCCGCATAAAAGACAAGGTCGCTGTCGCTGACCCCTGGAACAATCAATCTCACGTCCACACCGCGTTTCGCCGCATCGGTAAGTGCTGTCATGGTCTGACTGTCCGGTACAAAATATGCGTCGGTCAGGTGAACACTCTTTTCTGCGAATGTGATCGCTGATATATACATGATGTACGTCTCCCGGTTACTCTCACCCGGCGTACTTCCGATTACCTGTATCAGGTCGCTTCCCTGCCGCTTGAGCTCCGGGAAGAAATTTGTCTGCGCAAGCTCCGGGCCCTTCTGCCGTTTCCAGGTATCCAGAAAGAGTTTCTGTAATTCAGCCACTGCAGGACCTTCTATCTGAACATCGGTGTCACGCCACGGCTCTTTGCCGCTGGAGGTAGGACTGGAGGGACTGGAGGAATAGACACCGCTTATGTTCACACCACCTGTAAACGCTATTTTGCCATCCACAATCAATATCTTCCGGTGATCCCGATGCGTCAGGAAATCTACCTTCTTCGCTTTCAGGGGATTCAGCGGGTTAAACTCCAGCACTTTGGCCCCGGAGTCCCGCAGGCGCTTAAAAAAAGCGGTCGACGTGTGCATAGATCCGACACTGTCATAGATAAGATTGACCTGAACACCCTGTCCCTGTTTTTCCACCAGGAGATCCGCGAACCGCCGGCCTATATCATCATCTTCGAAGATAAACGTCTCGAAATTGATGTGATCCCTGGCACCATCAATCGCCTGCATCATCGCTCCATATGTGGCTCCTCCATCTATAAGCAGAGTGGCTTTGTTCCCGGCAATGAGGGGACTTCCACTGATTTCCTCGAGTACGATGGTCTGCCGCGTGAGGAGATCAGTCGACCCGGACTGTCGTCCGAGTCGGTCCAGAATGTGCTTGCTTTGCTCGGGCGAGAGTTCACCCCGAGGGCCGACCACTGTGGGCGAGCGTAGGTCTAACGGGCCGTATATAACGTCATTTGCATCGGGGAGGCTGGCGCAGTTATAAAGGACGACAAGGAGAAGGAATGAAGACAGTATTGCCGAAATGCGGCGCATGTGTAAACATATCCATTATTGCCACTATTTCAATGCTTGAATATCGCTGCGTCACGCATCCACCAGAGAAGTGCGAGCCCGGGCAACGCGCTGAGAGTGGCAAGGAGAAAAAAATTCGGCCACCCTATCAATTCCACTGCAAGGCCTGAGGAGAGCGAAATGAGAACCCGACCGAGGACGGCTAATGACGAAAGCAGCGCAAACTGCGTCGCGCTGTAGCGATGATCACAGAGTCCCATGAGAAAGGCCACGAAGGCTGACGTGCCCATACCCCCGGTGAGATTCTCGAATCCCACTGCAAATACAAGCATGGGATAGCTTTTCCCCGCAAGCGCAAGGGCGGTGAACGAAAGGATCGAGACCGCCTGAAGAATCCCGAAATAGAGGAGCGCACGAAAAAGCCCGAGCCGTACCATGAGCGAGCCGCCTATACCTGCCCCGATAATGAGAGAAACCATTCCGAACGCCTTGTTCACCTCTCCGACATCGCTCCGGGAAAATCCCATGCCTCCGATGAGGAATGCTGTGGTCAGGCTGCTGGCGTATGCGTCTCCCAATTTATACAGCACAATGAATACGAGCATGGCACATGCATGATTGCGGGAGAAAAAATCCTTAAGCGGTCCCCATACGGCTTGCCGCAGCGTCCTTGGGGCTCTCCACGTACCATCCGGTTCAGGCCCCATAAACGTGCCGATCATGCCCACGACCATCATAAAGGCCATCAGAAGATAGGTATTCCTCCAACCGGCACGTTCCGATACGATGAGGGCTCCCGCCCCCGAGACCAGCATGGCAATCCGATAGCCGGTCACGTAGACTGCAGTCCCGGCGCCCCGTTCGGCCTCTTGCAGCAAATCGGTCCGGTACGCATCGATCACAATGTCCTGTGAAGCAGAAAAGAATGCAACTGAGAACGCCAGAAAAGCCAACACCCCCAACCCATGCTCGGGAGATGCAAACGCCATGGTAACAATGGCCAGCAAGAGAAGGACCTGCATGGAAACGATCCATCCTCTTCGTCTTCCCAGCCACGGCACTGCGAATCGGTCCATAAGAGGCGACCAGAGGAATTTGAGCGCATACGGGAGACCTATTGCCGAGAAGATGCCCATGGTCCGGAGATTCACTCCTGATACGGTCATCCATGCCTGGAGTGTTCCGCCCGTGAGAGCGAAGGGCAAACCCGACGAGAAACCGAAGATGAGCATCAGGCCGATACGCCGGCTGCGGTAGACTTCAAGGTAGGGGCGAAGGCGGATGGCCATGGGGTTACCCGGATCCGCCTATTCCGAGAATCCCTTGGTGAGCCTTTAGAGAACCGTTACGATTTACCAGTTGTGGGCTACGAGTTTGCGGCCGAAACCCAGCATCTCCCCTGTCTTTAACCTTTAGCCTTGAACCTTGAGCCTGATCTTTTGGCGACATGACGCAGTTTATCAGATTACGATTTACCGGCTCAACTCTTTTGCGGACAAGTCTGTCAAAATTCATATAAGTTTTTCTTATATAGCATAAAAATAAATTAGTTGACATATTCACTGCTCATTATACAATTGCAGTTATGTTTCTGTTTTTGCACAAAATTCAAATCAATCGTAGTCAGAACTGCCTTAGTCAAGTGTGGAGATGAGATCCACGCAAAGTAATGTCACGATGAGCCAAGGAGGTTTTTATGTCTGTTCTGTTCACTACAGCCTATGACATCATTCCGGGGAAAGAGGACGAATACGCGAATTTTATCGCCGGTACCTACCTGAAGGAGTTAGCAGCTACAGGGCTCACGCCGGTCGGAGGCTATTACGTTGAGGTCGGTTTTGGCCCAAGGGTGATAGGCGTCAACCTGGCAACCGACCTCGAACTGCTTTCCCGCGTTATTACGAGTGAACGATTCAAACAGCTTTCACTAAATGTTAAATCGCTTGTCTACAGCTACAGGACCACCGTCCTCGAGCCGACCGGCAGGGTAAAGCGAGAAACATACACTATTCAGAAAGGTGTGTGGAAATTTAATCAGTACTACGACCTGAAGCCGGGAGTAAAAAAAGAGTACGCGGACTTCATCGTCAAGGAATACCTGCCCACTATCCAAAAAATAGATTACATGGAAGTGACAGGCGGATGGAACGTTGTTCTTGGTGGAGTCAGCGAAATCGTCAGCGAGTTCACTTTCAAAGATCCGGTGGACATCGGGCGCCTCCTGAATAACGAGGAGTTTAGAAAACTCAACCTAAAGCTGAAGGGTAAGTATGTATTGAACTACGCGAGCCGTGTGCTGCGTTGTACCGAGCGGTTCGATGAACCGCGATGGTTCAGACTCTAGTTAGCGCCACTAAAAAAAAGGGGAGGAGGAATTTATGGCGAAAACATTTACGGACCCACACGATGTACCAATGATTCCGGGAACGGAAGGCTGGGAGAAGCTGTACCCTTATCAGTATATCTTCTCCAAAGAAGATCCTGAACGTGCCAAATTTGAGAGCAGCCAGATATGGTTCTATGATGGCCTCCATTACCCGGAGCCTCATTATCCTTTCGATCTCATCTGGGATGAAGCGTGGTCTCTGGCTCTTTCGCAATATAACACCCGCCATTACATCATCCCGCCCGCCCTCGGCATCGACCACAGGATCGTTAACGGGTATGTGTACATCAGCCCTGTCGGCGTTCCCGACCCTGAGGAAGTGGGAAAGCGGGTGCCGCATTTTATGGAGCGCGCAGGGTATTATTTCCAGAACTGGGACAGGTTGTATGAAAACTGGAAGAAGAAGATGACCGCCACGATCGATAAACTCGAATCAATGAACTTTACCGACCTTCCCGTGATGGAGGATATCAGCGTCATCAAGGACGGGCTTGGAAAGGGGAGCGGCTACGAGCTCCTCAGAAGATACGATGAGCTGATCGACCTTGGCCTGCTGTGCTGGCAGTATCATTTTGAATTCCTGAACCTGTGTTACGCTGCGCAGGTGACTTTCTTCGGCACGGCTAACCAGATTTTTCCAGATGTACCGATATCAACGCTGGTCAAGATGTCGGCCGGTTTTGATCCTATCCTTTTCAAGCCCGATGCTGAACTGATAAGGCTGGCGAAACTCGCTATCGAAGTCGGTATCGAAGACATATTCGCCAAACCATTGAAAGCCGATGAGCTCATGAAGGAACTGGAGAAGCATCCTGTGGGCAAGGAGTGGCTCAAGGAACTGGAAAAAGCGCGCTACCCGTGGTTCTACATGTCTACAGGCACAGGCTGGTATCACACACATATCAGCTGGAATGATAATCTTAACGTTCCCTTCGATAATATCCGGACTAACATTAAAACCCTTAAAGCAGGCAAGGAGATCGGCAGACCGACGGCCCAGATTCTCAAGGAGCGTGATCGGATCGCGGGTGAGTACAGGAAGCTGATAAAGACCGATGCTGACAGAGAGGCATTCGATCAAGGCCTGGCTATAGCTCGGTTGGTGTTGCCTTACGCTGAGGATCATAATTTCTACGTGGAGCACTGGTTTCACAGCCTTTTCTGGGGGAAGGTCCGCCAGGTGGGCCAGATCCTTCAGAATGCGGGATTCATCGAAAATGCCGACGAGGACATCTGGTTCCTGAGGCGTGATGAGATCAAACAGGCGCTCTGGGATCATGTCACCTCCTGGGCAACGGGGGTGAGGGCGAGAGGACCTTCCTACTGGCCGAAAGAGATTGCCTGGAGAAAGGGTGTTTACGAAAAGTTCAAACAGTGGACCCCGCCGCCGGCGCTTGGCGTGCCACCAGACGTTGTGACAGAGCCCTTCACCATTGTCCTCTGGGGAGTCACCAACGATGCCCTCCAGAAGTGGCTCGCCGGCCCCGCAGAAGGAGGAGCGCAGAATGAGATCCAGGGCTCTGCAGGCTCATCCGGTGTGGTCGAAGGAAAGGCCCGGGTTCTGAAGACCGTGGACCAGCTTGCTGATCTTCAAGAGGGAGAGATACTGGTGGCGACCACCACGTCGCCCAGTTGGGCACCTGCGTTCGTCAAGATTGCAGGGGCCGTGACCGACGTGGGTGGCCCTATGTGCCACGCTGCCATTGTCTGCAGGGAATACGGATTGCCGACCGTTGTCGGGACAGGCAAGGGCACACAGCTGATAAAAACGGGTGATCTGCTCCGGATCAACGGCGACACCGGGTTAGTGCAGATACTGGAAAGAGCAAAATAGGTTAGAACAGGTTGAGGCTAAGGTTGAGGTTGAGAAAAACGAAAAGATCAGCGCTTCGCATCATGCAATTATTTCATAACCTCGACCTTGGCCTTAGCCTCAGAGTCCGGGGGTAACAAGATGACAGAAAAAGAAAAAAGGCTCACCATCTGGTACGACGAAATGGACGGTAACGACTTTCCACTCGTCGGTAAGAAAAATGCCAATCTCGGAGAAATGATCAAAGCGGGCATACCGGTCGCTCCGGGATTTTGCATCACCATTTATGCCAACGAGAAATTTATTGTTGATACGGGAATAAAATCAGAGCTGGAGAAACTGCTAACTGAGCTTGGTCAGGTGACATTTGAAACCGCAAAGCAGGCAAGCGAAACAGGCATTCGCTTAATTGAAAACGCGCAGGTACCATCCGACATAGAAGAAGATATACTCGCCAATTACAAGAAGCTTTGCGAAAGGAGCAAGACGGGCGTCTGTCCTGTGGCAGTCAGATCGAGTGGCGCCGTATCCATGCCGGGCCAGATGGAGACATATCTCAATATACGCGGAGAAAAGGACCTTATCGACTACGTCAAGAGATGCTGGGCCAGTGCCTACAATGTCGAAGCTATCATGTACCGCATGAACAAGGGAATGCCGTTCCTCTTCAATATAGGCGTCGGTATCCCTAAGATGGTCAACTCCAGAGTATCGGGGATAATCTTTACCATTAACCCCGTGAACGGCGATCTTTCAAAAATTTCGATTGATGCGAGTTGCGGTCTCGGAGAGGCTGTAGTCAGCGGCATGGTAACGCCAGACACATACCTTGTCGACAAGATCACCCTCGACACCATAAAGACAACCATAGGCAGCAAAGAGACCCAATGCGTTTACCGGGAGAATGGGAGCGACATCCTGCAGACAGAAGTGCCTGAGGAGATGAGGTGTGTTCCCTGTCTCACACACTTTGAATTGAAAGAGCTTGCCCGCGTCGGAAAATTGATCGAGAACTATTATGGAAAACCTTACGACATCGAGTTCGGGATCGATGCCGATTTTCAGTTCCCCGAAAATATCATCATTCTCCAGGTGAGACCTGAATCCGTCTGGAGCAAGAAGGAGGTTGCGCCAAAAACTGAACAGAAGAAAGATGCCATGGACCGCATCTTAGGCCAGTTACTGACGGGGGTGAGGATAAAATAGGTTCGCATGCTCAATCGCATCGGATGATCAAGAGAGCGGCAGGTTTCGAAGCGGCTGATCGGTAGAGATGGGGCGATGCAAGCGACCGCGAGGGGAACGGCAAGCGGCGCATAGTGCAAGGCATCGAACAAGTGCACAAAAAAGGGGAGAGGAGATTATGGGGAATGAAAGAGAGGCAACAATTGGCGCGGGGGAGGTACTTGGAGACGATACGAAATCGAAGATCGGTGTTGGTCCCGAAGGGAGATTGGGTGGCCTCATCCAATTCATCGGTCTCACCATCCTTGGCACAATTCTTTTTGTGTACGCCGTGCCGCCGGCATTGCTTGTACTGAAACTTCTGCCTGCCATTCTTATCATGCTCATCGCGGAAGGGCACCTGGTACTTATAGGGGATTGCTTTCCGTGCGCGCCTCCTGCAGGTAACTGGACGCCTGCAATGTCTCGCTTCGCAGTGGGAGTCAAAATGACCATCCTGTGGGGCATATTCACGTTTGTCATCTTGCTTTTCATGCGGTTCGTCTATCCGCAGTGGCCGATAGGGCCTCTCTATCTCTGGTTTGGCGCAATAGGGTTCTGGTGTACGCTCCTCTACGGCAAGAACTGGAACACCTGGCCCTTTAAAGGACGACTCCATCCCTGGGGCACTATGGTGGCAGGGTTCATTGTTGTCATGGTCGTTACCATCCTAGTCTGGAATTTCCTGACCAATCTTGACGGAACACCTGTTGCCAATGCCCCGATGGACCATAAAGGTCCTCTCAATGTGAACTGGCTTACCGGATACATTGTATGGGCAATCGCCTGGTTTTTCGTGTTCTGCCCGGTGTTTGTAACGCAGGGCTGGCCGTTCAGGAAATGGGGGCATCCCGGAGCAGCTATAGGCCAGACCATCCTTTCGCACATTCTCGCGTTGATTTGCTGGCAGGGGAGCCTGGCACTTGGTGTCAGCCCCTCGTTCTCCTTTGGGGCCGTGGCTTCTTCTATAATCACCTGGTCGCTCTTTTACTCCTGGCATTTTCAGTTCTGGGGGATCACGAAGCTTACGGGAGCGGCAAGGGCGGTTGCGGCCTTCGTAATAGTGATCGTGATCAGCGCCATCTGGATAGCCATCTGCAATGTGATATTGGGACCAGTGGCTGACAGTGTAGCAGCTGCCAAGCTTCCTGCAGACATAAACATACTCATCATCTATCTCAACCTTTGTATTTTGGCACCGGGCTTTATTGCCCACAACGCCTTTTTTCTGAGATGGCCATTGACGCTACCTACACCGCCCGGAACCCCACCGCCAGACCAAAGCGTCTAGGAAGAGGGGCAGTAAACCGAGCGGAGAATTCTATCAGGCTTGCATGAGTTCACGAAAAAGACTTCTTGTTATTGCCACACTGGACACCAAGGGGCGGGAGGCAGCCTACATCAAGGAGTGCGCCGAGGGGCGGGGCGTCAAGACAATGCTCATGGACGTGGGAACCCTCGGCCCACCCCAGGCGCCTCCCGACCTTACGCGTGACGATCTTGCATCTGCAGCCGGCTCAGATCTGGCTGCGAGCATCACAAAGCAGACCAGGTCAAATGCAGTCAGGACCGTTCAAACGGGCGGGGCCATCATCGCAACGCGCCTTCAACAAAGAGGTCAGATAGACGGCGTCATAGGTCTCGGAGGCGGTACGGGAACCGCTATAGTAACTTCAATCATGCGGTCGCTGCCCTTCGGTTTCCCCAAGGTGGCCGTGTCTACGGTCGCGTCACGGGACGTCAGAGAGTATGTCGGGACAAAAGATATCCTGATGTTTCACTCGGTAGCAGACCTTCTGGGGTTTAACGATTTCATGCGCCATATCCTCGCCCAGGCAGCCTATGCCGTCTGCGGCATGATGGAAAAGGAGAGCACGATCAGAACAGAACGGCCTATGGTCGGCGTTACTGCGTACGGGATCAATTCCGGCTGCGCAGTGCTCGCAGAGCCGCTTCTGGATGCGCGAGGATACGATATGATCGGTTTTCATGCGAATGGTTGCGGCGGTATGGCGATGGAAGAGATGATCGCAGAAGGCCTCATTGCAGGTGCGCTCGATTTCAATCCTCATGAGATAGCCGATGAGATGTTCGGAGGGTACTGCAAAGGAATAGGACCGGAGCGGCTTGAGACCGCGGGCAGAATGGGCATCCCGCTTATCTTCGCGCCGGGTGGGCTTGACAACGCCGTATTCAGCCCGTATTATCCTATGCCTGACGAATTGAAGGGAAGAAGAATTCACGGCCATGACACTCGGTTCTGTGTGCGCATGGAAGCTCCTGAAATGGAAAAGTTTGCTCGCATAGTGGCAGAGAAGCTGAATAAAGGTAGAGGTCCCGCTCGGGTGCTCATCCCCACGAAAGGCTGGTCGGATGCAGACAAGCAAGGTATGGCACTCTTTGATCCTGCTGTTGATCGCATCTTTACAGAAAAGCTCAAATCGCTCCTTGATCCACGCATACCCGTGGAAGAACTCGACGTACACATAAGCGAACCTGCTTTCGCAGAGCGGGCGGTCGATATTCTTGACGGCATGATAAGAGCCTCACGGGCGGGGACACTGTAAGGTGGCAGCCGCTCCCGGCACAGGTCTTTCATCTTCTGTAAAATCTGGCGCAGTATCCGTAAGAAAGGGGAAGTTCAAGGTAAGCGCAATCATCTACGAGATGGGTCCGGACATCCTGGTGGCCGTATGGGGCGGCACATACCCTCACGTAGGCGCCGTCGGAATGGCCCAGCCGCGCCAGAGCCTCAAAGACCCTGAAGAGACATCGGCTACCAGCTCAGTCTTCACATTTGCGGGCCACAAGGAAGACCTGCTGGTCAAACCGCTTGCCGAGGAACTCGCCCGCAGACTCAACCGCAATGCTGTAGTCACCGCAGGTATTCACTGGGATAAGCTGACGGAGGATGAGATAAAGATTGTTCAGGAAGTCTGCAGCGAGCTTCCAGAAAAAATCATCAAGAAATGCAAAACTAGAACGTAGACTCCATCGGACGCTTACAACCGCAGTTCTCTCACGTGGCTGACGAATTTCTGGATTGAAGGATCATAGCGCCTCGCCTTGAGGAAGAGGACAGAAACCTCCAGGAAAAGGGGGTCGCGTAAAGAGATACGGGTGATGGACTTATCCTCTTCTTCGTTCACGGCACGCCTGATAAGTATGGAAACACCCTTTTCTTGCGCTACCCACTCCTTGATGAATTCAGTACTTTTTGCTTCGATCAGCACGGAAGGAGCAATGCCAATTCGTGAAAAGGCTGCAAGCACCACATCCCGGGTTGCAGAACCCTCCTCCCTGATAATCAAAGGGTAGGCTTTAATGTCGGATAGAGAGACTGTCCTCCTGCGTGCCAGAGGGTGACCATTGGCCGTTATCAATACGAGTTCCTCCCTCAGGACCGGGAAGGCTTGCATCTTCTTCGAGACGTGAAGCGTGGCTGCGATAACGATATCGTTCTGGCCGGCGACGAGGCTTTTTTTCATTTCATTGGAAGAGCCCACGTCCAGCCTTATCTTTATGTTTGGATACGTCTTCTGAAAATCTCCCAGCACGTAGGGCATCATGATCCTCGAATACGTAGGCACAGTCCCTATGCGAAGATAAGGGCGCAGTTCTTTGTGCAACGTGCGCAGAGTATTCTCCAGATCCTCTGCCATCTTTTCCAGTTTCTGCGCGTAACGATAGATCACCCTGCCTTCCTTGGTAAGCTCAAATTTTCCCCTGTCCCTCTTCAGGAGCTTCAGGCCCGTCTGCGCCTCCAGCTGCGCAACGTGATTCGAAACTCCCGGCTGCGTCATAAGGAGGGCATCCGCCGCCTTGGAGAAACTTCTGTGTTGAACCACTCTGGAAAAGACAATGAGAGAGCCAAGGGAATAGGAAAGCATAAGTTTTACTTATAGAATATAAGAACAAATAAATTGACATGTCAAGCAGATATCATAGAATGGGTAAAATGGAATAGTGAGCGGTAAGCAGTGAGCAGCCGTAAACACTGCAGCGTTTCTCTTGATCCGGCTGATACATTTACTGTTTACCGGATGTTTGTTCCTTTCAACTGCTCGCTATTAACTGTTCACTGAAAAGGGGGTGTCTATGGATCTTCGGGATTTCGTGGCACAGTGTGAGAAGGTAGGTCAACTGAAGAGAGTCAAGGCCGAGGTTGATTGGGATCTGGAAATCTCTCATGTCGCAAAGATCGTTGAAGAGAAAAGTGGCCCTGCACTTCTATTTGAGAACGTGAAGGGATATAAGAGTCCCGTCCTGACCGGTGCGTTCGGTACAACGCAGAGATTGGCGATGATACTCGGCAAAAACCCGGACCTCTCCATGGTGCAGCTCACAAAGGAATGGGTGAATATCGCAGTCAAAGAGGTGCTTCGGGCGAAGGAAGTGAAAGACGGCCCTATCTTCGAAAACATCGTCGAGGCTGATAAAGTGGACACGTTTGCCTTTCCTTCTCCGAAATTCTATGAGCTGGACGGAGGACGCTACTTCGGCACCGCAGTATTCATGGTTCTGCAGGACCCGGAGACGGGGAACATAAACCTGGGCACCTATCGTATGGGCATCCTCGACAACAAGACTATAGGAGTCCAGATACTCAAAGGGAAAACCGGAGACCGGATCATGAAGAAGTATGGCAAGGCCGGCAAGAAGATGCCGGCGTGTGCCATCATAGGCGGGGATCCCCTCCATATCTTTGCGAGCGCTGCGACCGTCAAGGCCAAGAGCGGGTACGATGTTGTGAGCTCTCTGCGCGGTGAGCCCGTTGAAGTGGTGAAGGGGCAGCTCACAGGCCTGCCCATTCCCGCTGCTGCGGAGATAGTTCTGGAAGGAGAGATCGACCCGCAGCAGCTCCGTAACGAAGGGCCCTTCGGTGAATACACCGGGTACTACACGGAGGAGCTGATAAAGCCTATCCCAAAGCCGGCACTTAACGTACAGCGCGTCTATTTCAGAAACAATCCCATTCTGTGGGAGACAAGCGTGGGCAGGCCCGTAGGTGATCAGCACATGCTCTACGCCTTCACGCGTAATGCATCCCTGTGGACCGATCTTACCAAGATGGAGATCCCCGGCATAAAATCGGTTTACACATTGCCGGAAGGCTCAGGACGTTTCATTGTAGTGGTCTCGGTCCAGCAGATGTACCCCGGTCACGCGGATCAGGTAGGGGCTGCGGTCATCGCGAGTAATACGGGCACCTACGGCATTAAATGCGTTATTATCGTAGATGACGATATTGACGCAGACGATCTCCCGAGAGTCTGGTGGGCGCTGGGGACGCGTTACAGCCCTTCGCGCGGCACACAGATCATCAACAGGGGAAGGTCAACTCCTCTAGACCCGGCAATCGGCGCCGACGAAAACAAGTTCATCACGTCACGCATCATCATGGACGCCACCATACCGTTTGATTGGAAGGTCAAACCTTCAGAGATCAAACTCTCGGAAGGCATGCTTTCTAAAGTGAAGGCCAGATGGGCTGAGTATGGAATAGATTGAGTAGCGCGAGCCCGGACCCGCTTGCGGATCGGCCGCGAAATCTATCTAGCGAGCGCCGCGAGCGAGAAGGGGAGGCTCCGGCGGCTTTGCCGATGGAGGGGGCGACGCGAGCCCCATTAATAGACTAAGGGGGAGAAGCGATGGCATCGGAAAAGGATATGAACGCTGCGAAAGAGAGAGCAAAGAAGATAAAGCTGTTTGCCCATGATATTCACGGCGTACTGACGACTAATACGGTCTTCTGCGATGTGGAAGGAAACAGGCGCTACGCCTTCTGGCACATGGACGGCTTTGGCGATCTGTCGATGATGGCAAATGACATCAAGCCTGTTTTCCTCGATTCCACCTCTATTGATGGGGAAGGATTGTATCGGGCGAAGGAGCTGAAGCTGGACAAGATGTATTTTGCAGTCAAGGACAAAGCGGCCAAACTGGAAGAGTTGAAGAAAGATTTGAATCTGACAGACGAGCAGATCGGCTACATCGGTTGCGAGTTGACGGATATCCCGCTGATGAAAAAAGCAGGATTTGCGGTGGCCGTGGCCGATGCCATTCCAGAAGTGAAAGAGTTGGCCCACTACGTGACCGCAGCGCCAGGGGGCAAAGGCCCGATAAGGGAAGTATGTGAATTCATCCTGCGGTCAATGGGCAAGTGGGATGAGTGGGTGGAGAAGGTAACAAAGATGGGTTACAAATAAGGGGGGTGAGTCTATGAGCCAGGCAGATGCAACCGAAAAAGCAAAAAAAGTGAAGTTCGTTATCTTCGATATTCATGGCATACTCACAGACAACACGCTCTTTTACACACAGGACGGCGTGAAGTCTGAAGCGTTCTGCCTCCATGACCGCATCGGTATCAAGGCACTCATGGATTCCGGCGTCGGCGTTTCCTTCCTGACAAGCAAGGTCGCGAGAGACGTGGAACAGATGGCAACAATTTACGGTGTTCCACCTGATATGCTCTGGGGGAGTTCAGCAAAGATGGCAAGGCTCGACGAGTTCGAGAAGCAGTCGGGGCTGAAGGACGACGACATATGCTACGTGGGCGATGAGATGATCGACCTCGGGATCATGAAGCGGGTCTTCTTCTCTGTGGCTCCGGCAGACGGCTCGCCCGAGGCCAGAGCAATCGCTGACCTCGTTACAAAGGCCGGCGGAGGTAGAGGAGTAGCCCGTGAACTGGCCGAGTTTATTTTAAGGGCACAGGGCAAGTGGGACCAGTTTGTAGCGCAGTACGGATAAGAAGGACAAAGGCCAAAGGCTCACGGCTAACGAATAGAGGGGGTAACAGATGGCTTACAAGTACTACAAAGACAACAGAGTATACATTGAAGCACTGCAGAAGACGGGTGATCTGGTCGTAATCAATGAGGAGGTGGACTGGGACCTTGAGATGGGCGCCATCGTGCGTAGAATGTGCGAACGCAAATCACCGGCCGCCTACTTCAAGAAGATAAAAGAGTATCCCGAATTTGAGGCATTCGGCGCGCCGATCGCCACGTGGCGCCGCCTCGCCATCTGCTTTGGACTGCCTCCAGAGGCGACAATTCCTGAGATCCAGACGGAATACTTGAAAAGAACCAGCGGACCGGCCATCCCACCGCGCATTATCGATAAGAAGGATGCCCCCTGCAAAGAAAAGATTCTCATGGGTGACGACGCGAACCTTCTTAACCTTCCTGCGCCCATGGTCCACGACGGTGATGGAGGCCGCTACATCTGCACATGGCACTTTGTTGTGGCGAAAGACTACGACACGGATTTCGTCAACTGGGGTATGTATCGCCAGATGCTCTTTGACGAAAAGACAATGGTCGGACCGGTGCTGCCTTTCTCGGACATGGGCAAGATGCTGTACGGCAAGTACGCGCCGCGAAATATTCCCATGCCCTTCGCCACAGTTATAAGCCCTGATCCTCTCTCGGCCATAGCAAGTTCCGCACCGAGCCCCATTGCAGAATCTGATTTCACGGGTCAGCTCATGGGAGAGCCTGTTGAACTCGTCAAATGTGAAACATGCGATCTCTATGTGCCGGCCCACGCCGAGATCATCATCGAGGGCGTCATTGTGCCCAACCTCACCATTGAAGAGGCACCATTCGGTGAGTACACCGGCTACAGGACAAGCCCGCGCGACAAGCGGACCGTCTACCGCGTAAAAGCAGTCACCATGCGCAAGAAACCTATCATGGCCGTTTCAAACATGGGCGTACCCACGGATGAAGGGCAGCTGCTCCGTTCCTTCTCCATGGCGCTCGAAATGGAAAGAATGCTGCGAGACCAGGGGCTTCCCATCTCGGGCGTCTACATGCTCCCTGAGTCAACACACCATCTTGTGGTGGTGGGCGTGAAACCGATATACGCCAATATCGCCACACAGATCAGCCAGTTGGTCTTCGGCAGCAAGTTCGGCGCGTGGTTTCACATGGTGCTCGTGGTAGATGACAAAACCGATATCTACAACAAGGATGAGATCATTCACGCGCTCTCCACGCGCTGCCATCCTGTAAGAGGCATACGCGTGACAGAGCACGGCTTCGGTACGCCGCTCAATCCCTTCGCGAGCCCGGAGGAGCGGAAATTCAGCAGGACGCCCAAGGTCGTCTTCGACTGCCTCTTTCCGCCCGAATGGCCTACATCCGACCTGCCCATCCCGGTGAGTTTCGGCAGCACGTATCCAAAGCAAATCCAAGAGCGCGTGCTCGAAAAATGGCGCACTTACGGCTTCAAAGATTAGGAGGTCTTTATGGCAACCTGGGATACTTACATACAGAAAGATTTTGGAGCGTTAGGCGAGGATGAGGAGTGGGTGGCCGTAATTCGCGACCTCACGCCCGGCCGAGGAAAGTACAGGTCGACGCATGCAAGGATACGAATATCAAAGGACCCCAAAAAATATCCTGAGACACTCTGGGTGAGGCTCGGCAGGGGCCAGCTTATTGAAACCCCTTGCTCCATGCAGATTCTCGAATTTGTCGACGTTTTCCCAGAAGGGATGTGATTCATGGAGTCGCTGCGGGACTACGTTGCGTTTACCAGGAAGCACGGCCTGCTCCTCGAAATCGATGAGCAGGTTGTCAGGGAAGACATCCCCCAATTGATAGAGCAACTCTCGGACACAAAGAAAGTGCTGCTCTTCAAGAGCCTCAAAGGATACACGTGCTCCCTTGTTGCGAACCTCGTTCCATCGCACGAAATCTTCCGCCTCATCTTCGACACGGATGATCCGTACAACTTCTTTCTTCAAAGCCTCAAAAAAACAGCAAAGACCGTGCAGACTGAAAGAAAACTGGAGACGGTGAGCGTTAAAGGGCGGGACCTCCTGTCATTGCTCCCCATACTGAAGCACTACGAAAAAGATTCGGCACCTTTCATAACCACGAGCATCGCCTCAGCCCGCGACCCGGATACGGGCGTAGTGGGAAGAGGCGTCCATAGAATGGAGTACCGGGGCAAGAACCGTATGGGTATCGCTATCATCAACCCTCCTCTTGTCGATATTTACAGGAAACATAAGGCAAAGGGCGAAAGGATGCCCATCACTATCGCCATCGGCGTGGACCCGCTTCTTTTCCTGGGGATGGCACTGAAAGCTCAGCCCGGCCAGGACAAGCTGGAGATGGCAGGCGGCTTGAAAGGAAAAGGGGTGAAGGTGGTGCAATCCTTCGATGCCCGGATCGACGTGCCGGCAGGTGCAGAAATCTATCTCGAAGGCTACATCGACACTAAAGATGTGAGACAGGACGGCCCTCTCGGGGAAATCAGCGGCTACTACATGACAAACAAGGAAAGCCCCACGATGATCGTGAATCGGCTCTCCTACCAACCCGCACCAATGTATCATGCACTTCTGCCGACCAGCCTTGAAGGAGATACCTACCTCACGTTCGTCAGCAGGGCTCTTATAGAAGAAACACTGAAGAAACTCTTCCCGTTCATCGTCGATCTTGCATTCGTACAGAAAACGTTTGGGTCCTCAGTTGTGGTTTCCGTCAAACCGGTTCACAGATCGAGGATACGCAACCTGTTGCTCTCTTTACTTGCCTTCCAGACCATAAAGAAAGCAGTTGTGGTGGATGAAGATATTGACCTCCACAATCTCAGGGATGTAGAATGGGCTCTGGTTACCAGGTGTGTGGCTGACAGGGATATTCTGATCATACCTGACCTGCATGCGCAGGCCATCGACCCTCAGGCTGAGCACGGCCTGGGTGTTTCGAAAATGGGAATTGATGCCACCACACAGGGAAAAACCTTCGAGGAAAAGGCGGCTGTAGCAGCCGGGAATCGCAGGAACATTGAACGCATTCTCAAATCACTGGGAGGGGTCTGTTCATGAGGATCATAGTCGGCATTTCAGGTGCGACCGGTGTGGTCTACGGTGTGCGCATGCTGAAGGCGCTGCGCGCCTGCGGTGTTGAGACACACCTTGTCGTGACACAGTCAGCCATCAAGAATCTGGTCATAGAGACAGAGTACACGAGGACCGACCTGGAATCCCTGGCGCATACAGTGTACGACGTGGAGGACATCGGTGCAGCCATCGCCAGCGGTTCGTACCAGGTCGACGGAATGGTCGTCATCCCCTGCTCTATCAAAACGCTCTCTGCGGTTGCCAATTCCTTCAACTACAACCTTCTCGTCAGAGCAGCAGACGTAACGCTCAAGGAACGCAGAAGGCTCGTGCTCGTGGTAAGGGAAACACCGCTCCACGAAGGGCACCTGGACCTCATGGCCAAAGTAACACGAACGGGCGGGATTATCATGCCGCCTGTGCCGGCCTTTTACCACATGCCGAAAACGATCGACGATATTATTGATCAGACAGTAGGAAAGGTTCTCGATCTTTTCTCCATCGACGCCAAGATCTTCAAGAGGTGGGGAACGAAGAACAATATGAAGCTGGTACGGGAACGGGGAAGAAAGTAGTACCCACAAGAACGTTACGAGTTACGGGTTGCGAGCCACGCGTTACAAAACGTCAAACTCTTTAACTCGAAACCCGCAACGAGGGCTGTACGATGAAGATTAAGGGTAAAGTCGTCACGGGGCTTGGCGAATCAGGAAAATTTCTTGCGATAGATTGGGTGAATCGGGCAGTATGCGAGAAGTTCACCTTCACGCCTTTCTGCGGCACGCTCAATATAGAGGTGAGAGATCCGGCTATCCAGAAGGAACTGATACAAAAGGCCGAAGACAGAATTGCTTCATGTGAAGAAGGTTTCTGTGATGCGGTGACCTATCGCGGACGGGTCAACGGACGGTATGAATGCGGCCTCATAATACCCCTGGTTCCGAACTACCCGGAGCAGATACTGGAGATTGTCGCGCCGGTTCACCTGAAGGATGCGCTGAATATCAAAGATGGTGATGAGATCGAGCTGGAGCTGGAAATTACCGGGCCTCACTGAGCCGGGAAATTTTTGCCCCGGCGTGCTGCATGTGTGACAGGTAGTCATCCAACAGCACTTTTTTTACTGACCCGCCTCTTTTCTTTGTCCCCGAAGCATGTATGAGATAGACTGATCGGCCCAAACCGTCATTCCTCGTTTCAATCTTGATAATGCCCATGTGGGCGATGAGCCCTCCCTGGGTTCTGGCAGGGTCCCTGACAAAATAGAGTATGTCACCTGTGTTCAGGCGATGTAAGGCAGCATGTATCTCGGACGGAGGCAAGAAATCGAACCGCGTACCGCTCTTCGGCTCGGCGAACTCACGGGTCTTCCCGACCGTAGCAGTAATCTCAAGCCCGTACTTTCCGCTTGCTATCATGTCGATCCCGTCCTGGTACCGCTCATCGTAGTTGATTACCTTTCCATCCTTGACAAGACCCCTGGTGTGGAAGCGCAGCACAAGCGCCTTATCGACGGCCCCTTCAGCATTATCTGACAGAGCCAGTTCAACCGATCGAAAGGTGAGATACATACAGTCAACACGCTCGTCGGCAACGATGAGCGACCTCCTGACGTAATCACCTAGGGGATCTGTGTCATAGGCCGTGCCGATGAACTGCTCGGCCCACCACGC
>DATKNH010000012.1 GCA_035541455.1 Syntrophorhabdales bacterium | reverse complement strand
GGCAGCAACATCAGCGCGGACAAGTCCTTCGGCTCCCGTCTCGGCATCCGCATCCCGGTGAAGGATCAGTTCAGCATCAATTTCGAAGCCCAGATGAAAGACTACTTCGGCGCTGGTGGGTGGTTGACCTTTAATTTCTAGATTGGCTGAGAAGGGTCGGTAGATTCACAGGTTACCTGGATTCACCGTTTACCGTGGATCAGAGAATGTGATATTGCATAGCCGGTGGATACTGTTTGAGTGGCGACACGTCCTCCTAAACCGGTCGATTAACGCGAACATCATCAGTGTTGGGATGTATTTCTAGACGCCTCCGTCGGCCCACGTCGGCGGCTTGCGCCGGGTGCCGACTGGCCGGTATTCAATCCAGCAAATTTTCTGAAATTAACGGCTGGCTGTTATAGGATATCCGCATCAAGAGTACAGTGCCGATCGGGAGATGAGCAATCGTGAAGATCGCAGTGGTTTGCGCCTTCCCGCACGAATCGAAGGCGATACTCAAGCACCTAAAACCGCAAAGGTACTCGCAAGAGGGTGCGTTTCGCGTTATCCGCGCAACATACCTCTCCCATAAAATCCTGCTTGTAGCGACCGGCATGGGGACACGCAACGCAGAAGAGGCACTTGAATGGGTTCTTCAGGTGTTCGACCCTGCACTCGTCCTTTCTATAGGGTTTGGCGGTGCTCTTTACGAGAACGCCGACATAGGTGACCTTATCATGGCCACAAGCATCTCTCTCGTGTCCGGAGGCGTGCTGAAAACGATTCAAATTCCTGATGCATGCGCATTGGTCGACAAACTTCGCGGCAACACCACGATACGGGCCGGGCATTTCCTGACACTCGAGAGATGGATGGAGAAGGAAACAGTAAAAGGCCTATTGCCGCCGGAGATCGCCTTTCCTGTGTGTGATATGGAAACTTTTCCTCTTGCGAAACTTACCCGTCAGAGACAACTCCCGTTTCTTGCGGTGCGTTCGATCACAGACCGTGCTGACGAGGATATCCCACGCGCCCTGCTGCGAGTGAACGACGCCTCGGGCAACTATCGATCTCTCAGGGCCATCTTCTTGCTGCTCGGCAAGCCGTGGCTGATCCCGGTAGCAATACGCCTCGGAAGGCGCTCGAGAGTCGCATCAGAGAATCTCTGGCGTACAGTCGAAACTCTCGCCAAGATACTCTAGTCTTAAAGGCGCGCTTCGGCGTCATCCTGGTGGGCAGGCGACGCCGGGGAAATCCACTAGATGTGCTTTCAGGGCGCTCTCCGAGAGCCCGCGTGAGAGTTTCGCCTTCAGCAAGAAATAAAGAAAAGACGCTTGGAGGAAGACGATAGACGCGCCAACCCACGCCAACGCATACTCTCCGATGAAGAAGGTGATGGACAGATTGAAAAAAACACACCGAAGTGAAGGGAAGGGCCAATCAGATATCTCCACGGGTGTCTCCGGCCGTACCAACCTTTGAGCTTTTTCATCTCCATGAGCCTGTCTATGGTTTGAAGCGCCGAGATCAAGACAAATCCCACTACGAACCATCCGACGAAGTTCGACACGGGTACACCAAAATAGACGCCCGGCTGCGGATACCCATAGATCTGTCCGAGGAACCATCTGTTGCCTCTCAGCGCCACGGGATCTATAATGACATCGAGGCAGACAAAGAAGACGGCCCCGAGAAGTCTTACCCGCATGGAGTTTCTGATCTTCTTCGTCTCGAAAAGATAGATTGTCACTCCTGAGCGCACAACGGGTGAGGTCGCTATCAGCGCCAGGGAGTAGCTCGCCCAGACAAGAAATACGAAGCTCATCGAATCCATAAAAGGAACACCCAGCGCCCAAAGCTCCTTTCCCTTTGTCTCCTCGATGTAATAATAAAGTCCGTACGGTATGCCGCTGTGGATCGAGGAGAATTCCGAAAGCCATGCCAGGCCATAGCCTGTGATACAGAAGAGCAGGGTCCTCTTGATCCCCATGTTCATAGAGCACCCGAGAAGATAGGTCAGGAAGAAGATAACGAAGTAAGGCCTCATGATGATCGTATTGAAAATCTGTGAGGGGATTGATTCCATCAAGTGCCCCCGAGATTCCAGAGGAGGAGCTTGAGGAGCTCGTACGGATTGGAAAACGCTTGCCGCATGACGCTCGCTTCATAGCCGCTGTGGACCATGCAGTCCCGGCACCTCGAGTCTCGGCCCGACTCGTAGGTGTCCCAGTCAGTTTTCGCCATCAATTCCGCGAAGGACTCGTAATACGTGTCGGTCACCAGATAGCACGGCGACTTCCAGCCAAGAGGGTTCCGTGTCGGATTGCCCCAGGGCGTGCAAAGCAGCCTCTTCTTGCCTTGCAAAAAATCAATGTACATCGGCGTACCCATGAATGGATACCTGGGAAACATGTATTCCATGGCCCTGAATCTTTCGGTGGCCTCTTCCCTGCTCAGGAATATTTCCTCTTTTACGCTCTGGTAGCTGAACGCCGGAGAAATCAAGATTCCATCCACGCCGATCCGGGTGAGCAAGTCAAAGAGTTGTTCCAGTTCCTCCATGCCGGTGTATTTATATACGGATGTATTGGTGCACACCCTGAAGCCTTCTTCTTTCGCCCTCTTGATAGCTTCAATAGCCGTTCTGAATGTCCCCTTCTGCCCGGTCACACGATCGTGCGTTTCTTCCATACCGTCGAAATGGAAATTGAGGCTCAGGCCGGGATGCGGGGTAAGTTGCCGCAGGAGAGAGCCGGCCAGGAGACCGTTCGTGCAAAGGTACACGTACCGCTTCAACCGGAGAAGTTCTGCTATAAGGGCTCTCAGTTGTCCGTATAGCAGTGGTTCGCCTCCGGTGACAGTGACCACCGGGGCACCTGACCGGACAGCGGCGTCAATGCATTCATCCAGGGAGAGATCGGGAGCATGAGTCTCGGCATTAAGCCTGATCCTGTCACATCCTGCGCACGCAAGGTTGCAGCGGTGCGTGGGCTCCAGCATCAGTACCAGAGGAAACCTCTTGATCCCTCTGAGGCTGTTCTTGATGGTGCAGGATACAAGTGATTTATAAAGACCAGCTGGAAAGCGCATGAGAGGATGTCGCTACGAGACGCAATCGACTCGCTTCGTCTCTTTCCTTTCCGCAATAAAACGGAGCGCCTCATCCAGTTCGTCTATTGCCAGCTGGGTATTCTTGCACGGCCCCTGGGGCCGCCTGTTCGGTATGGCAAGGACTGGTATCTTGCCGGCCACGTCTCTGAGGCCGCTGATCAAGTCCCTCTCACAGGCGACTGCCAATATCAGGCTGGGCCGGTGCTCCCGTATTGCCTTCCGTGCCTCTTCGCCGCCCGACGCCGTCACCGTTTTTGCAGAAAGCGGGTCAATTCTGTCAAGTACCTCTTTCCTGGTCCCTTTTTCCAGGCATCGCGGCAAAAGAATTAAGAGCCTCCGCGCATTCAGCCTGTCGGCATTCGCTTTTAAAACGACGTTGTGCGCCTTGATGAAGGAGTTCGAGATCCTGTCCCTGCTCATGCCGAACTTGCCTCCCAGCCAGACGCTTCTCGGAAGCAGTGCAAGGAGGAACCTCTCGGTCCACAGGTAGGGAAGTAATGACTTCTCAAATCGAGCAACGGAGATGACCTCGGTTGCCACGACCAGCAAAATGAGAACGGAGAATCCCTCGACGCAACGCTCTAACAGGCCGGGGGCAAGGGAGCTGAACTGCCCGATTCTTGGCTTTACCAGATACCAGCCTGTATTGAGCAGTACAAGAAGGAGAAAAAGTATAGCGCCTCCAAGAACGAGAAACGTGGTGGCGCGCTCTGTTGCGTCGAGTTCAGCCGATTCTGTCTCACCACTCCAGCCTGTCCACTCATCGCCCAGTTTCCTATCCATGGGTTCGACCAGACTGCCTTCGCGTCTAGCAGACATGCCGACCTCCCGACGAAGGCCGATTCCTCACGTAGCCTCTTTCGAGATACCAGTCGATCGATTTCTGCATCGCGCGTTCCACCGGCATCTGCGGCACTCCCAGACTGTGGACAGCCTTTGAGCAGTCGAAATACATGTAGCTCTTGGCCATCTTAACGCCTGTAAGAGGGATTGTCGGCTGTGTGTGCCTTATCCACGTGGAGACAGCTTCGTCAACATAAGCAGCGAGAAGTACCGGCACGTAAGGGAGTTTTACACGCGGAGGCTTGCGCTCGCCTATTCGGCCCAGTATCGCCAGGAATTCACCCAGACTCATATTGCGGTTACCCAGGATATAGTGCTCGCCGGATTTCCCGTACTGCGACGCGAGCCAGTGCCCCAGCCCTACTTCCTCAACGTCGACAAAGTTCAGGCCTGTGTCTATGAACGCCGGCATCCTGCCACTGAGAAAGTCTACAATCACCTTGCCGGTGGGTGTGGGCTTTCTGTCCATGGGCCCGATCGGAGTGGTAGGGTTGACAATCACAATGGGCAGACCCCTGCTGATGAACTCGTAGACGTGCCTCTCAGCGAGGAACTTAGACCTTTTGTAATGGCCCACCATGTCGGAGAGACAAACTGGTGTTTCCTCGTTGCACTTGCCACGACTCCGTTTAGGGACGAGCGTCCCTGCTGAACTCGTGTAGACAACCTTTCCCGTGCCCGCTTCAAGAGCGGCCTGCATCACGTTCACGGTGCCTTGGACGTTTGTTTCGTACATGGCCTCCGGGTCAGGCACCCAGAGCCTGTAATCAGCGGCCACATGATACAACTCTCCGCAGCCTTGAAGCGCCCTGCGCACGGAATCGTAGTCTCTTATGTCCCCCGTGACTAACTCCACACCGAGTGGTGCAAGGTCGGAAGTATCGCTGCTTGCCCTCACGAGTGCCCGGACTTCGACACCTTTTTCCTGCAAGGCCTTCGCCACGTGGAATCCCACGAACCCGGTGGCACCTGTCACGAGAGCCTTCACTGTATGCCTTTCTCACCATGTAGGGACGACACGAACTTGCCGAGTGCCATAAGAGGAAAGCAGTTCCTGTAGTTGTGGTAATTTATCATGAAATACTTCGGAAACCCTGTGGCGGTGTATTCGGGCTCATCCCATGTTCCGTCCGTCTTCTGTCTTTCGAGCAGGAAAGATACCCCGTGAGCCACCTCTTCTGACGTTCCTTCTCCCGCTGCAAGCAGCGCCATGATCACCCATGCCGTTTGCGATGGCGTACTCTTTCCCTGCAGCCGCAGGCTCGGGTCCTCGTAAGACTCACAGCACTCCCCCCACCCGCCGTCTTCGTTCTGGTGGTGCTTTAGGGTGGCAACTGCCTTTCTCACGTAAGGTTTGTCCATCTCTTCCCCTATGGAGCGAAGCCCCTCCAGCACGGACCACGTCCCGTAAGCATAGTTCACGCCCCATCTTCCCCACCACAACCCGTCCTCCTCTTGCGTCTTTCTGATAAATGCAAGCGCGCGACGCACCTCGTTGTCGTGGGGTTTATAGCCGAGCATGCCAAGCAGCTTCAGTGCTCTCCCCGTGACGTCAGCGGTACTGGGATCAAGCATTGCCTCCAGGTCTGCAAACGGTACCTGGTTGGCAATCTCCGTGTTGTTGTCGGCATCGAAAGCTCCCCAGCCGCCGTCTTTCCCCTGCATGCCGAGCAGCCAGCGCAGGCCGAGCTTGAGCTCCTGAATTGCAGCAATGCCTCCCTCCCCGCAACGATTCAGAAACATCATGACCACCGCTGTGTCGTCAACATCTGGTTGCCAGCTATTTTCGAATTCGAAGGCCCACCCCCCCGGCTCCAGGCTTGGCCTCTTTACGCTCCAGTCGCCTTTTCTGAATGACTGTTTCGAGGAAAGCCACGTGCACGCGTTTGTGAGCACCGGGTCACACCTGCCCATACCGGAGTCAAGCAAAGCTAGTCCAGTCAGAGCTGTATCCCAGACCGGCGACACGCAGGACTGAAGCAGAAGTTCATCCTCAGTCTCGATAGTAAACCTCTTGAGGGCTTCAAAGCCTTTCCGCACAGCATGATTGGACCGTCCGTTACCAGCTTCGCGGCCAAGACTGATGAGCGCCAGCAGGGAATTAACCATAGCGGGCTGTATGCCCAGCCAGTCGCCGCTCTCCTCCTGATGCTCGATCACCCAGGTTTCAGCCTTGTGCAGAGCCCGTTTCCTGAGCGGCCTCACGCGGCTCGCTACGACCGCCTTGATCAGGCCATCGAGGGCGAGAAAGAATTTTTTCCAGGACAAGAATGGCGTCTGCCCGGTGGTGAGAGGCGGACGGCGGTCAGAGGGATTTCTGTATAGCTCGCGGATCCCGATCTGTTCCGGAAGTGGCTTCACCGGCCTGAGGTCGAGAAGTATCGAGAGAGGCACAACCGTGGCTCTTGCCCATGCAGATATATCGTAGATATTGAGGGGAGACCATTGAGGCAGAAGCATTATTTCGACAGGTACCGAGGGCGTGGCCTCCCAGTCCATCTGGCCGAAAAGCGCGAGAAAGATCTTCGTGAAGACCCTTGAACGCTCGGCGCCACCTTGTGCAAGAATGAATTGCTGCGCCTCTCTCAAGGCAGGATGGTCAGCGGAGAATCCGGCAAGCTTGAGTGCGAAATATGCTTCGACCGTTGTGCTCAAATCTCCTTTCCCGCCGTAATGTATCGCCCATGTGCCGTCAGCTCTCTGCTTTCGCAGCAGATAGCGGGCCATTTTTCTATCCTTCTCCGTGTCTTTGACGCCGGCGAAGTGCATGAGCATCAGGTATTCTGCTGTAATCGTCACGTTTGATTCCAGCTCGTACCACCAGTAACCGGAGGGATGCTGCTCGCTACGATAGTAGGCGTGGGTTCTCCCTATCGCCCGTGTGACCCGGTCAAGCAGATCGCCGGTGCGAGAAACGGGCAGGGAACCTGATACGCTGCTCATCAGCATTTGACAACCTCTTTTCGCCTGGCCATAAATGAAAAAAATTCCTTGCCTTCTCTCATTCTCCTGGCAAAGACTCTCCTGTCGTGCAGCATCTCCCGCAAAATGCGCAATACGGGACCAGGGCGCAGGTAGAAGGAGCGATAGAAGCGCTCCACCGCACCGTAGATCGCCTCCGCATCAAGGCCTTCATAAGTAAGGACCGCATTCTGGATGCCTTCCCGCACGAGACACGTTTCGTCCTGCGCGAGCCAGCCGCTTCGCTTGGCCTGCTCGTAAAGCTCGGTGCCGGGGTAAGGAGCTGCCAAAGAAACTTGAACACTGTACGGATCTATCTCTTTCGCAAACCTGATAGTCTCTTCGATTGTCCCGGCTGTCTCGCCCGGCAATCCCAGGATGAAGGTTCCGTGTATAAGGATGCCGAGTTCTTTTGCCGCCTTTACGAATTCCCATTCCTGCTCAACACGGATTCCCTTCCTGATACCATTTAGGATTTTTTGATTGCCGGACTCAAAGCCCACCACAAGAAGGCGTAAGCCATTTTCCCTGAGTAACGCAAGGGTTTCCCTGGAAACAGCAGCGCGGGCATTACAGGACCACGTGATATTGAGACGACCCAGTCTTTGCGCAATTTCATCAAGATGAGGATTGTCGGTAAAAGTGTCATCATCGAAAAAAAACTCTCTGACGTTCGGCAGGAGCTGCTTCGCCAGTGCCACTTCTTCGCACACGTTCTCAGGGCTTCTCACACGGTAGGTGTGGCCAGATATTGTCTGAGGCCACAGGCAGAACGTACATCGCGACCGACAGCCCCGGCCAGCATACAGCGAGACATACGGATGCTGCAAATAGCCTATAAAGTAATGCTCGGGGTTAAGGTCCCGTGCGTAAACACTGGTCACAAAGGGAAGTGCATCAAGGTCCTCAATGGCCGGCCTCGAAGTCGTCCGGCGGACCGTCCCGTTTGCGCGAAAGGCTACACCACGGACTTCGCTGAGGGGACGCCCCTCGGCAATCTCAGCCACGGTATAATCGAATTCGCCAAGTGCGACGAAATCGATGGCTCTTGAAGTCTGGAGAGCAACCTCGGGGAGGGCAGTGACGTGCGGTCCGACAAACCCAACAACAATACCGGGATAGTGACTCTTAAGCTTTTCCGCGATCCCTGCGTCAGTTGTAAAAGTCGGGGTGCTCGTGTGGATTATGATGAGCTCGTAGCCGCGAGCCTCACGCACGACCTGGGCTGCATCCATGTCCTCGGCAGAGGCATCGAGAAGCCGGCTTCCCTCTGTGAGCCCGGCAGCATAGGCCAGCCACGTGGGATACCAGAAGGACTTGACCTCACGGCGAGCCTGATAACGTGAACCAGCGCCGCCGTCAAAACCCCTGCATGAGGGAGGATTCAGCAATAGCGTCCGCACCGTTCGCTGTCCGTGAAGTGGATTACTTAGTCATCCAGCGTATAACCGATTGTAACACGGCTCGTGGCAATCCGCGACCCTACTCTCATTTTCTGCACAAAACAGGGGTTTGTCAAGGGCAAGGCGACACTGGTTGGGCGGCACTGCTCTTATCAAGAACCCACAGGGTTGCGGCAAAGACATAGGTCCCGGCTGCGGCGGCCAGCAAGAACCAGTTTAGATGGCCGACTATAGCGAATGCGACAACAAGGTAGGCAAAATCACGATTTGCCAGGAGACCGATAAGTTTGCTCGTCGTTCCCGACCGTGCCCTGTCGGGACAACGGTTTAAGGTCCTGCGGACAACACACGCACAGAGGCCAAAGCCGCCAAGAAGGAATCCGAGTGCATAAAGATAGCCCCTATTCCCGGTCTGGTAGCAGAGCCCGACGGCTATGCCAACAAAGATAGCAACGTGAACCAGGTTGTCGGTAATGACATCTAAATAGTGACCAAAAACAGACTCCTTCAGTTTTAACCGGGCCACTTCGCCGTCCACGCCGTCGAGTACCACGCAAAGCAGGAAGAGGAGCGAGCCGCCGAGTTGCGACCAGTAGCTGCCTCTTGCAAGAAAGAACGCGCCTGCAAAACCGATTGCAACGTTGAAAAGGGTGATCTGATTGGGTGTCACCCCTGTGCGGGCGAGTTTGCGACTGATGCGGCGGGAAAAGTGGCGATCCAGGTGGCGGGCCATGAAACCGTCCCTGTCTGCTGTTGCCAGCGGAAGAGCGGCAATCAATCGCTCCTCTGCTCTCCTCACTGAGGTGTGCTCCCCGCCCGCGATGCAAGGCAGACCAGGCGCTGCAGCTAACCACTCCGCTTTTTCTAGGATTGCTGAATCAGATGTCTCGGACGACCAGATGGCGTGTGCAACGGAAGCAAGCGCATCGTTGCCTGCCGCGTAGATCCCTTCCAGATGGGACCCTTCATCGGACCTCAAAACGTAGATGCACTCCTCATCCGCACTCCTTTCTGCGGCCTGGACAAGCAGAGAGAGCGATCTTCTATCCACGACGAGGTCAGCCCTCGCCACCAGCACCCTCTCATGCCGGCCGACGATTATCTTGCTGACAACGTCGTCTAACTCCTCCGCGTCACGTACAACATGACGCACATCCGGCGAGATCAAGCCCGAAGGGGTGGCGAGTATTGATTCGTTGCGGCTCACGATCTGCACTGTTTCGATCCCGGCCCCCCGCATAAGCAGCACAAGCCTCCGGACCACGGGCAGGCCGAAGACCTGCTGCAGCCCTCCATCGTTTGGCGCAAGTATGAGTGCGGTTCCTGTCACGCCGATACGCCCGCTATGATGAAAATCGGGAACGGAACAATGATAAGAACAAAAACTGTTTAAGTCAATCTCGTTGCACATTGAACTGTCTGCAAATCGTTGATAGGATATTGGTATGCGTAAAAGGCTGCTCATTATTCAGCCGATCCACTATCGATCCAGATCGGATCTTACGCTGCACAAAACCAGGAAAAGGAACCTTGTAGGCCTCACCCTGCCGTATCTCGCCGGGATTACGCCCCAGGCAGATGGCCCGGCATCTCCTGCCATATCAAGCCGGCGTTCTGCTCTGCCGGAGAATTGGAACAGAGGGTAAAAGAGTTGCACCGCGACTTCTATGGCTATCGGTCGATGCTCAGACGTCTGCCGCTACCGCTCAACGAGGCGCGCCTTGCTTCATCGTTCATCAACCTATCACAAAGAAAGGTGCCGCGCGGAAAGACTGAGATGGAGACGTTCGACCAATACTAACCCATCGTATCAATCCATTTTTTTCATCAGCCCGCCCTTCAGCAGCTTGTAATGATGGCCCCTCCAGAAAATGTGCGAACCCAGGAAGCACCATAGCCATATGCCGAAACTGAGAATATCTTTTGCGGGCAGCAGCCAGAGCCATCGGAACCACTGACGGTTATAGCCGGCCATCCCGGCAACCATGAGAGCAGTACCATATCTTAAGGCGAGAACCACGGCAATAGCCGACAGAGAGACTACAGAAGCGCCGTGCAGGGCAAGGAAAAGAAGAGCGAACGGAAAAATTTGAGTGATACCATACCCCAAAAAGCCGACGGGCCTGCACGCTCTGTAGGTTCTTGCCCATCTGAGCTGATGCACGAGGTACGCACGGACACTCATTCTGCCCACGACGTACTCTATCAGATGACTGGAGAGTATGTTCCTGTAGTTCCTTTTCCACAGGCAGTTGCCGATCATATAGTCCTCGGCCAGGTGGTCGGCAAATGCCGCCAAGCCTCCTATCTCCTCCAAGGCCTGCTTCGAGAGCAATATAGAAGGACCGAGAGCGAACGTCACGCCCTCGAGCCTCCTCGCGGTGAGGACCGAGGGGATGAAATCAGCCGTTGTCGTGAGGGACTCAAGAGCTGCCCCCACAGTGTGAGCACGAGTGATCTTGGAAAGGCACGTCACGATGCCCACCCTTTCCGTTGCAAGGTATTCACGTACGACCTGCTTCAGATAGCCGCGCCCAACCCGTATATCGCTATCGCTTATGAGCAGCAGGAGATGGCGCGCTTCAGCGATAAGGCCCTGGAGATTTGAAACTTTTGGATTGCTCCCGAGATTGCTCGCATGGATAACGACGCGCACTTTCGGTGCGTATGATCCGGCCATCTCCCGCGCCAGTGTCAGCCCTTCATCCCGCGCATCGTTAATACCCAGAAGAACCTCGTATTCCGGATAGTCCTGAGTGACAAAACTCGCGACGTTGTCGCGCCACTCGGGATCGACACCCTTCATGGGCTTCAAGACAGAAAGCGGCGGGTAAGCAGGCTCGGGTTCTGCCTGCGCAACCTTCGACTGCCGAAAAAACTCCACGATGCAGAAAAGGGAAAAGAGTGCGTAAAGAGATCCCAGCAAGATTATGAGTGAGAGAGCAGCTTCGACGACCTCAGCGAAGATTCCCATTATCGTGACTCACGATATCCCGCCCAATGTGAGCATCAGGGCTATTTCTCAACAGCTTGCTGCTGCAGGCGCATCTTTTTCAGAAGAGCGTCAAAAGACTCCTGCTTTATCAGCCTCGTGAACGACTTCCGATAGTTCTCAACGATGCTGACCCCGTCGATTCTCACGTCACGAACGAGCCACGTTCCGTTCGCCAGAAGCAACGAGTAGTCAACAGGGATCGCCTCATTCATCCTGTATATGCGAGTCCTCACCTTCGCCTCGTCCTTCTGTGCATCCTGAGTAAGATACTCTACCTTTTCTTTTTTCAGAAAATCGAGCACCAACCGCGAGTAGGAATCAAGAAAAAGATCCTGAAATAATCGTTTGAACTCAGATCTGTTCGCGCTGCTCAGACCGCCCCAGTACGCCCCCAGGGCCTGCGTCGCCATGTCCTCGAAATTGAAATTGCCGACTATGACCTTCTTGATCGCTGTTCGTCGCGCTTCTCTGTATTCCTGCCCCTGTGTGTTTTTATCCGTCTGGATCGAGATCACCTCATCCAGCATCTTTCGCACGGTGTCGGTTGGGCCGGGGTCCTGACAGAAGCCCTGTTGGAAAGAGACCACGAGTATCGGTGCGATGAGGATCATGATAATTCTTGTTTTAAGAGTCACGTCTAGTTCTCCTCCTTGGCATTGCAATCAACCGCAGGACTAGTACCACACCACGCAATACTCTTTCGGAACACACCATCGGGGATGACCTGTAGCAGAGCAGGCAGAAAAAGGACTGCCGCGGCAAGCACGCTCAGGCTGCCGACGAAGGTAAGCAGGCCCAGGCTGTGCACGCCTTGATGTTCGGAGATAGTAAGGCTGCCAAAGCCAACCGTCGTTGAAAGGCCGGCGAGGACTACTCCTATTCCGGTGCTCGACGGGCATGGTCCTCCGGAAAAGTCTTTGCCTGCCTGCCTCCAGCGCTGAACAACGATGATGCCATACTCGACACCTGCGCCCAAAATGAGCGGCAGGAAGACACTATTAGCCAGATTGAGGTCTATCCCAAGGAGATACATCAGGCCAAACGTCCATGCAGTCCCCACGACAAGGGGGGTAAGGGCAAGCAACGTAGCGACCAGGCTCCTGAAGGTCACTATCAGAAGAACGAAGATGAAGATGACCGAGTAAACTGCCGCCTGTACACAGGCATTGCGAAACGCCTGCGTGAAAACGCTGAGGGTGACCGGATCGCCCACGGCATCAGGATCCACGGACCTGAGGTCACGAACAAAGGTTTTGAGATGATCCGGCTCCCAGATATTCTGAGCAGGAAAGACCCGGATGATGTACAGATGGTTCTTGCCGACATACCGTTCCCGAAGCTGTTTCGGCAAGTCTTCTATACGCATGCGCCTCCCTTCTGCGGCCTTGCGGAGAACATCGAACTTTTCTTCCAGGTCATTCATCAGGTCGTTCTCAAAGGCTTTGAGTTCACGCTGCAATTTCAGACCGTCCGTGCCGGTCAGCGACTTTCTGACATCGTCGATAAGCCTCCTCACCTCTCGCATCTGCGTCTGCAGCGGCTTGCTCACGCCCCATTGCGAGCCAGTCGTATCAAGCATTTTGAATCGGATCCTCCCGAGCACCTGGTCTAGCTGCTCCAGATCCACAGGGTGGTTTGCAGCGGAGAACTGACCGATTCCGGTTACCAGAGGGCTTATCTGTCGCAAGGTGCCTATCTTCTGATCCTGGTCTGAAGGGAGCAGGTCCAACACGCTTTGCACCTCCCGGACAGTTGGCAGCGTTTCAAGGGCCTGGCTTTTTCTTTCGATTTCGTCGAGAGAATGGGCGAGAATGACGCCGTACATGCTTGAGCGGCGCGAACTCTCAACGAGTCTCGTTTCCCAGATTACTGACTCGGCCTTCTTCGATTGAAGACGTAGTGTGTTGAGATCGAACTCTACCTTTCGGCCCGCCCAGATGGAGAGAAGAGCTGTAATTGCGGCCACAACGATGAGCAGATAGGCGCTCACACGCCCAAGCCTCAAAAATGGTCGCACCTGCTGTTTGCAGAGAACCCAATCTCTGCCTTCATCCTTGTCAAACAACACAATAAGCGCAGGCAGCAGGCCGACTGTTGCAAGCGTAGCCATGACCAGGCCAATCGCACAGATCAGGCCGAGTTCTCCCAGTCCCTTGAAGCCGGTGAGCACAAGGGGAAAGAACGAGATGGCCGCGGTAAAGCCTGCGAGCAGGATTCCCGGGCCAAGCCTTACCATGGCCGTCCTGAGCGCTTCTTCTTTTGATGCACCGTTGCATCGCTGTTCCTCTCTGAAGCGGGCGAACCAGTGAACCCCGTAATCGATGCCCAAGCCGAGGAGCATCGGCGCAAATACCACCGAGAGGAGATTCAGATGGCCGATGAAAAGTGTGGTGAAGCCGAAGGTGAGCGAGAGAGCCGTGAGCAGGGCCACCATTTCTATAAGCGGCCTGCGGATCCCGCGCCAGAAGGTAATGAGAAGCACTGCCAGACCGCCAAGAGAGAGGAGCGTGGCCAGGCTCATATCGTGCAATGCTGCTCTCATTTCGTCTTCGCCAAGAGCCTTCGGACCTGTCACGCCCACATCTATTCCGGGAAAATCGACCTTTACCTCGGCAATCGTCTTTCTGAGCCTGGCAAGGGGAGCCTCCCATCTCGAGAACCCTTTCGCTGCCTGTCCGGGGGTCACGAAGAGAAGGAGGTATCCTTTATCTTCCGTCCAGAAATAACCTTTTTCCGAGGCATCATCCATACCGCTGTTGGTGAAAAACGAGCCCCAGGGTGATGTGAAGGCGGTCTCTCCGTTAAGCCGCGCCTTTAATTCCCGCAGTATACTGATGAGAAACTGAAGGTCCATGGGTTTGCCACGTTGCGTTGTGTCCTTGTCGAGGAATCCCGTGAAAAGCTCTCCGACCATTCGCTGCGCCATTTCGTTATTGAGCTGGTCAAAGAACGTAATTAACCCCGGGGAAAGGGCAAGGTTGCGCAGAAAGGTTTCATGCTCCTGAAGGTTGTCCCTCAGCGATAAAAGGTCCCTCTCCTTCAGATAGAGAAGCGCCCAGGGTTTGAAGCTTTCGGGGTTTATGCGCCAGAAGACCTCAGCATAGTTTTTATTATCAGCTTCGAGCCGCGATGCGAGCGCGCGAAGAAATTCGATTGATCGGCGCGTATTCAGATTCTGAATTGCAACGACAAACGTATCAAAGTCTGAGAATTGGTCGGCTTCCTCTGCCAATTGGACGAGGCGATTCTCCTGGGAGATGAGAGCCCTCTGGCTCGTCCAGAACTGAAGGTCCATTATTGTGTAGGTGATTGAGAACCCGGCCAGCACCAACGCGCCAGCGAGAAAGAGGCGCGGATGCGAAATCTGACTCTCCAGGATCTTCTTCAGCACATGCTGTAGTAAATTCATAGTGTTCAGTGTTCTGTGTCAAGTGTTGAGCAAATCACCGTTACGAGTTACCTGTTAGGAGTTCCGCGTTCGTCTCAATTTCTAACCTCTGTAACCTGTTACCAGCACTCAGTAGCTCCTTTGGCCTTTAGCCTGGAACCTTGCTACCCTCTTTGTTACCAACTTCTCACTCCTGTGGCGTATTCGAGCATCGCCAGAGACATGTTGTAGCCAAAGACAGCCTGGATATATTTGCCCCGGTTTTCACCGTACTTTTCCATGCCCCGCAGCATATCGTCGGCGGTGCCTATACCCATGTCGAAATTGGTGAGAGCAGCCACAATCCATTTTCTTGAAGCAGTCGCCGCGTTTCCGTAAGCTTCGCCGGCCACCTTCCATTCTCTCACTTCTTCGTAATATTTGACGACTTCTATGGGAATATTGAGTCTTCCCGTTCCTTTTGCGTGAAGCAGCCTCTCATATTCCGCTTTCTCCTTTTCGATCTTTGCCTTGGCTATCCCGAAATCAAAGTGCCATTTCAGCCCGCCCACGACTCCTACATAAGCATGGTTGTATTGATCAGGAAAATAAGCGTTATGAAACGTCTCGCGGCCGGGAGCCCCCGCGACAGAGCCGGCCAGCGCAGCAAAGAAAGAAGGGTAGCGGTCACTCCGGGCCGCTTCAACCATAGATCGCTGCGCGGCTACGGCCTGTTCGAGCTGCTTCAGTTCAGGCCGGTCAGCCAGCGCTTTTCCAATGTAAGCATCAAGCTCCCCCAGCCGGCCTTCCTGAAGGGAGAGCATCTTCTCCGCGGGCTCGAATGCGGCATCGGAGGGCAGATGCATGAGCGATTTCAGCGCAAAGTAAGCAATGCCAGAGCCTTTCTCGGCTTCGGCCCGTGAGCGCAGCGTGTTGGCCGCGTACGCATCGATCCTGTAGAGATCGCTTTCGAGCACGTTCGGTGAGCCCGCGTCCAGAAGCCGCTTCATGCGCGCCCGCGCCTCGTCAAAATAGGTAAGGGCCTCGGTTGCCGCCTCGACCCCCGCCCGTGCCAGAACAAGCGCATAATAGAGTTCCTTCACCCTCAGTGCTATCTCATTCTCTTTTTGTGTTTGCTTCAACTCCCGAGCTGCAAGCCCCTTGACCGCCGCATCTCTTCTATTGGAGAGCTTTCCGAATGTATAGAGGGGCTGGGTCATGGCAAAATCTGTGCTGCCGTAAACACCGATACTCATTTCAGGCGAAGGGTCTGTGATCCTCCCATTCACCACTACCGGCCGGTTGGCATCCTTGACAGGCCCAACCAGCGTAATGCTTTCCAGCTGGGGGTAATAGGCAGCATCCACCTGCTCCAGTTCGCTCCGCGCTCCTCCTATTTCGCTCCTGATCCCCGCCAGTTCGGGGCTCTTGGCGAGAGCCATCCGGATCGCCTGCTCGACGCTCAGGACCAGTTTATCTCCTTCTTGCGCCACGCTTGGCAACGGTTTCCACAGGGTTGACAGCAGGCAGACCAGAGTTAATCCGCAAATGGCTGCGATCCTGAGACCTTTCCGTCCCTCTTTGTAATGGGTTTGAGTGGATCTGTCCATACGCCCCTCCCTCTTAATGCATTGGGTCATGTCATACCATATCCCTTTTGTCCGGAATCGGAAATGTGCTTCTTCCGCATCTCAAAAGCCAGCACCGCATACATCAGAAGGCCCACACCGGCCCAGAAAATCTGTTCGAGCCTGAGAGTGATCCCGTACGTGAGACCCAGCGAAGACTCCAGACCAAAGATCACAAACGCAATAACCCTGGTGGCTTCCATGACGCCGAGGTCAATAGGCAGGGCAAAACCGAGAAGACTGAACCATGTTCCCAGAAACCAGAGACCAGCAGCCAGGCCCAACGAAGCTTGGTCGGTCAGGACCCGGAGAAAATAGTAACATTGGACGATACCGCATGCCATGCCCGCGATATGCCAGACTATCGAAAAGATAAAATCACCCGGACGCCTCTGATAAAAGAGCCGAAGCTTATCGTCCACACCGGTTATGTGCGTAGCGAGCTTTTCCATACGGCGACCACCCAGCCGATGGATGACACACCAGCGCAAAAAGGCACCGAGCTTGCCATACTTCTGCATGACAAGAAAGATCAGCATGCCCCCGCCCAGCAGCGTCGTGGCCGTAAGCATCGCCACCCAGATGCCGTAAGGCATACGCATGCCGGGCAGTGTCACGAGCGTCCCTCCGACCACAAAGAGAAGTTGAGCCAAAGCATAGGAAAGCTTGTCGATGATGATCCCGGTTGCGCTTTCCGATCCCGTGCGGTCCGACGCAAGGAGAACTCCCTTCGCCACTTCTCCCCCCATGCCTGCTGTAGGGGTAAGATAGTTGATGGAATAGCCTGCCATGCGGATACAGAATATACGAAAAAAAGGAAGCGCCCGGTGCGGGTCAGAAAGGCAGTGGCGCCAGGCTTGTGTGTGAAAGAGATCCGCAACGCCTTCAATCAGAATAAGCGGCGCCAGGGCCCATCCCAGAAGCTTCAACTGGGCCCACAGCTGGCCGGACCCGATCCGATAAATCAGAAGCGTGATCAGCAGACAACCGCAAATAAGGGCGTAGAGGTGGAATCTCTTATAGGGCACAATCATCCACCCGGACATCACGCGATCCTTCCCGGCTGGACTGATAAGCGCAATGGATCACTCGGGCACACCATCTGGCCTCCGCCAGGTTGGTGCCTCGGATCGTCTCATCGATGATTTCGGTCCGAAAATTTTCAACCACCTTTTCCATCCACGCAGGGTGGTGGGAGCCTCCGGAGAGGGGCTCGGGGAAGTTATGTCTCACTTCGGCAGATGCTCGTGCAAGAGCCACAAGATGGTCATCGTTGATGAGTATGCGGGCGTTTGGGCCCGTTATTTCTCCCCGGTTTTGCCGCGAAGACGCCCGCCATGTGAGGTGAACTCTCGCCTCCGCAGCATGAAACCGGACGGACAGATCAACCGTCTCTTCAATGCTGCCAGCATACTCCATTTTTGCGGAGACGGATAGCGGAACCGCGGTCATGACCGAACGGACGAGATAGAGCTGGTGCCATCCATGATCCAGCAGGATCCCGCCGCCTGCAGTTTCGGCTCGTCTGCGCCAGTCGGAAATCCCGCCGCCTGAATTGGGCGGTCGAAGCACGATAAGGGAGATGGATTGTATAGGACCTAGTTTCTGTTCGGAAACGATCTCTTCGGTCTTGATCCAGATAGGTGCGTGCTTCCAGTTGTTCACGGTAAAGAGGACACATCCTGATGGCTTCGCAGCCTCAATCCTCTCGAGGCTTTCGAATGAGGTCACGAGCGGCTTTTCGCAAAGCACGTGCAGGCCCGCACCTAAAGCCTTCTCTGCCAGACCGGCGTGAGTGTACGAAGGTGTGCAGATATCCACAAAATCAAGATCGCCGTGTGCGATGGCGGGTCCCATATCGGCGTAGATGGATGCTCCCGGAATAAGCCCGCTCGCCAGGCGCGCTCTTTCAGGGTCAGGCTCCACCACAGCGACAATTTTGAAATACTTGCTGTGCTGCCAGGCAGGAAGGTGCGCGTGGAGAGCAGCGTTGCCAAATCCCACAATCGCCCCGCGAAAAATCCTGGCCTCCCGTCCCTCTTTAGGCATGATCTGCCGCCTATCACGAGCATTATGTTTCATGTGTATCATCCAAATTCCAACGTCGAATATCTAAATCCCAAACAGTCTCAAATTACTAATTTCAAATGTTCCAAACGGATGCCAAACCTGAATTCACTTTGAATTTTGGTCATTAGATATTGTTTAGGATTTCGATATTGGGATTTGGGATTTGATTCTCCTCCTTGCCCCATGACCCTAGCCCTTCCACCGCACATGCTCTTTCACAAAAGAAAATGTATCGTCAAGGATCTGTAATGCTGTGTCCGCCTCCTCTTTCTTCAGAATGAGGGGCGGGTTAATGCGGAAGTTCGCCTTATAGCTCATGCTTATCATGCCCCTCTTCAGTAACTCGAGGAAGATCTGTCTGGTCACCTCCCGCTCGAGCGGTTCTTTAGTCTTCCTGTTTTTCACCAGTTCAACGCCGATCATGAGGCCGAGCCCCTGGACATGACCGATGAATTCATATTTCTCTTGCAGGCCCTGCAACTCTTTCAATAGATGGCTTCCAACCTTTTGCGAGTTTTCAACGAGTGATTCCTCGACGATAGTCTGTATGGTGGCGAGAGATGCGGTGCTGGCCAGTGGATTACCCCCGTAACTGCTCGACGAAGAGCTCGCTTTTGCAAAGGGCAGACTCGCGGTGATCTTATCCGTGGAGACCAGCCCACTGATGGGAAAGCCGTTTCCCATACCCTTTCCTATGGTCAGGATATCGGGCGTCACGCCCGTGTAGTTGCATCCGAACATTTTTCCTGTGCGGCCGAATCCCGTGATCATCTCGTCGGCGATCAGAAGGGCATTATTCTCATGCGCGATCTGAAGCAGACCGGGAAGAAATTCCGGAGGGGGAATCACGTTGCCGGCAGTTCCCTGCATCGGCTCTACCAGGATCGCAGCAATGCTTCCTGCCGTATCCTTCTCAATCACCTTTCGGACGAAATCGAGACAGAAGATGCCGCATCCGGGATAGGCCATGTCAAAGGGACATCGATAGCAGTCAGCGTAAGGCGCGAGGTGCAAGCCGGGATGGAGTGGCCCCCAGTGCTTCTTGAACGGGTCTCCGATGAGACCCAGTACGCCGCCGGTCTTACCATGAAATCCTCCCCAGAAGCCGAGCACCTCGAAGCTCTTCGTGCAGGCTTTTGCCAGACGCACAGCCGCCTCAACTGCCTCGGCGCCTCCACTGTAGAGCTGGGTTCTGGTGAGCCCCGGTGGCGTCAGTGAAGCGATGAGGCCGAGGAGTCTCATCCGGTTTTCCGTGGTGAAACTGCCAGCCGTGACCTTGTCCAACTGCGTCTTTATGGCGGCAATATATCGCTGGTGCGAATGACCCAGGCTGCAGACGGCCACGCCTGCCATCAAGTCAAGATATGACTTGCCATCCACGTCGGTGAGCCAGCATCCCTTGCCTTCTTTGATAACAAGTCGCGAGAGCTGGGCCACTTCCTGGAGCCCCGGAGAGACATAGCGGAGCTCTTCCTCGTATATCTTCGATGAAACTTTGTCGGTGATTTCAGAGTCGCCACGGACTGAGTGATCCATCGAGCCCTCCTTATAAGATGCCAGCTACGTAGGCGGCGATACCCGTTGCAGCTGCATCGCGACACCTGGAAAAGCTGGGCCAGTCATTAACGTCGATCAAGATGACATCGCGCCTTGCCGTAACAACGGCATCACCGCCGTAGATCTCGAGTCCAACTGCTTTCGCGGCTCTGCTGGCAATCCGGCGCAGGTCTTCCACTTCAGAGGTGATCTCTTCACCCGTGGATTCGAGGAATGCGCTGAAATAGCTTTCTCTGCCTGCTCCGTAAAACTTGACCACATCGCCTTCGATATGTTCCTGTACGAGAACCTCGTTGATCTTTCGCTCCCTGAAATGAGGAAGCGCTGCCGTCAATTCTCCAGGGGATCCTATTCTCTTTACATCGCCCGGCTCCATCGCATGCACGTCCCCCCGCTTGAGCCAGCACGGGTATACGCCGTGGCTGAGGATCCTGCGTTCGGCGTTGTCTGTGGCGACAACCTCGCTTTGCGGTATTGGAAGATCAGCGTTCTGGAGAAGGCGGATCAGCGGCTTGCGGTAAGAGTTGCGTACCGATGTGACAGAGTTGAGAATCTTTGCGCCCCGCATCTGGCGTGCTTCGAGGACCTCCATGGCGCGAGCCGACTGTGCCATGGAGAGTATAAAGGGAGAGTCGCTGAAAGCATCATTCAGTCCTTCTGCTTCGACCGTGTAGAATCTATGCCCCATGCGCGATAACGCCTGCAGGGTCGCATCCAGGATTGCCGCATCCTCCTTCACTTTTCCCGGCGAGAATTCCTTTTCCCTGTACACGCCGACAAATGTCACGGGACGTCACCCCTCGCGTTCTCTGTCAGGTAGCGCTCTGCCGTTTCGATATCTTCGGGGTGATCCACATCTACGGTCTTCGAGACGGGGATGCCGTACAACCTGTATTCTCTATCCAGGAGGAGTCCCAGGAACTGCCTGAGGGCGTTCAAGCCACGCGCCCTCGCCGACTCCACCAGGTAAAAGATTGATGGCTCAAAGTAATAAAAGCCAGCCGTTACATAGCGGCTTGTCCCGGCTGCGTCTCCCAGTGCGCTCACCCTGTGATTCCGGTCAGTCTTCACCCGCAACGGTTTTTCATCGTCGACAAATCGAGTAAGGGCCAGTACGCCCTGGGCATCCGGCAGAGAAGAGCCCTTCGTAAGAAACCGCTTGAGGCTCGCAAAGGGGAAGACAGCATCGACTGTGAAGAGCAGGAAGGGCTCGATTGCGAGCAACGGAGCCAAAGTAAAAAGGCTCTCCATCGAACTGGGCGTTGTCTTCTTTACTATTTCGAGAGGAACCGGCCACGTCTTTGTGCGCAAATACCGGTCAAGCTCCGGCGTAAGGTCGTTAATGATGCAGGCGATCGATGTGACACCCACACTCGCCGCCGCCCGGATCGCCCTCGCGATCAATGGTTCGCCACCCACGCATATCATGGGTTTCGGGGTGAAGATCCCTCCCTGGGTCATACGTTCCCCGGTTCCGGCTGCGATGATCCCCGCCTTCATAGAATGAGCGCTTCCAGATCAGTGAGGCTCGATATCCGGGCGTCAGCCTCTCCGGCGCTGACCAAACCGGCGCCAGGCCCCTTGAGCCACACTGTTCTCATACCGAGTTCCTTGCTGGGTATCACATCACGCTCGAATGAGTCTCCCACGAAAATAACCTGGTGAGCAAGCAGTCCGAGCTGTGTAAGCGCGAGGCGAAAGATCTCAGGGTCCGGCTTTTGAATTCCTACCACGTTCGAGTCGACCACTACCGCAAAGAACTCGAGCAGGCCTGCCTCTGTCAGCACCGTAGTGAGGTTGCCGTAAAAGTTGGAGACGATCCCGAGGCGGTACCTGCTCATTGCTCGCCTCAGAAGACGGGCCGCGCGCAGCATCGATCTCTCCGATACGGCGCAGAACGTATCGGCTAGAGCCCGTTCCCTTTCTCTGTCTTTGACGCCCAGCGCCTCGAACTGCCACTGCACGTGGGCTGCCATCAATGCGCGAAGCCCTAGCGCTCTGACCTTCGAATCAGCGTAGCAACGATCTTCAGCATGATAGAAAGCCCGCTTGATCTCTTCACGGGGGAATTCCATACCAGCCTTTTCGTAAAGAGCGTAGAAGCGGTCAGGCCAGCGTTCACCGTCAGAGTCCAGCGTGCCCCCGTAGTCGAAAAGGATTCCCTTGCATTTTCTAAACGTGTTGCTAGTCATCTGGTGCCGGGTGGGACGTATACCAAGCCATGTTCAAAAACAGCACCTGCGAACCAAGTACTCACTCTGTCATACGCCGGTCTGTCCACGAAGGCTACTTTCTCTGAAACGGCTAATAGCATTCTTGAGGAAGTTGGACGGCCCGGTCTTTTTCTCGCCCTCTTTGCGCCATCCCTTGATGAATGCTTCGGTCAGACGAAAGGCCTCGTCATCCGAATACTGGACCGGAGGATGTTTCATGAAATAGGCTGCCGGAGCATGGAGAACACCCCCTATCCGCCGTTCAAGGGCAAGCTTGCAGCAGCGTACAGCGTCAATCACAATACCGGCAGAGTTGGGAGAATCCTCCACCGACAGGCGCAGGTCGAGGTTCATGGGGACGCCTCCGAACAGCTTGCCTTCGATCCGTATAAAACAGACTTTATTGTCTTTCTGCCAGGGCACGTAGTCGCTGGGCCCCACATGAATGCTCTCGTCACTGAATCGCTCCGCCGCGACCGACTGGACCGCTTCCGTCTTGGAAGTCTTTTTCGAAATCAGCCGCTTCCGGTTGAGCATGTTGAGAAAATCGGTGTTGCCGCCAGTATTAATCTGATACGTGCGCTCCAGTTTGACCCCGCGTTTCTTGCATAGATCGACCAGCATACGGTGAATGATCGTGGCACCGAGTTGGGACTTTATATCATCGCCCATCAAGGGCAACTTTTTTTCCTCGAAACGCTTCGCCCAAGCAGGATCGCTCGCGATGAAGACCGGCATATTGTTAATAAAGGCAGCCTCGGCTTCCAGTGCACACTCCGCGTAAAAGCGCGTTGCCTGCTCTGATCCAACCGGGAGATAGTTTAAAACAATGTCGGTTCGGGCCTCCTTCAGTGCATTGACCACAGCGGCCATATCCGGCTGAGGTTCCTCTGCAACCACAAAAGTAGAGGCCTCATCGTAAGCGGCCATATGCTCGGAATAGCCGTCGAGGACCCTCCCCATCAGAACGCGTGTGCCGCTGCTTTTAACATCCCTGCAGAATGGCGTCGTGCAATTGGGCTTTGCAAAAATTGCTTCGGTGACATCCCTGCCGACCTTTCTCTTATCTATGTCAAACGCCGCTGCTACCTCTATCTCCCAGGGCCTGTAACCGCCGATCTCCCAATGCATGAGGCCGATAGCATCAGACCTCGATAGGGTTGCATAATAAGTAATGCCCTGAACCAGAGAACTTGCGCAGTTCCCGACCCCGACAATGGCGATCCTTATTCGCTTCATCTTTTGTTAAGATAGAATCCTGATTTTGGAAAGTCAAGATGTCCACGGGTAGACAGTTGATCTGCACCGGTATTATGTTATTGATGCAGGGTTGTATGATCAATGATTACAAGTAAGCATGAAAGGGGTGAACAGATGACATCAAGGACGGCGGTAAGCAGAAACGGACACCTATTCTTAACAGTCGTCATCGTACTAACCACAGCGCTCCTGGCTTCTGCCAGCATGTTGACGGCACAGGACAAACCGGCTGACGAGCTGCAGCTCCTGCTCGAAAAGATCAAGGCGGACAAGAAATTGCTCGTCGCAGAGAACATGCATCTCACCGAGACCGAAGCAAAAGCCTTCTGGCCGCTCTATGAGCGATACCAGGATGAGCTGTTCCTTCTGCGCGTCCGCACTGCCAAACTGATCAAGGACTACGCGGACACGTATGAAAAGATGTCCGATGCCACCGCGAAGCGACTGCTTAATGAATATATAACGGTTGAGGCGCTGCGGCTTAAGCTGCACAAGGCATACCTGCCCAGGTTCGGCAAGATCTTACCCGGTACAAAGGTGGTGCGCTACTACCAGATCGAAAACAAAATCAATGCCGCTCTCGAGTATGAACTGGCCACAAGAATACCACTTGCGAAAGTGGACAAGCAGTAAAGTACCGGAGGAGGATACGATGATGAGAGGCCTTTATTTCACGATCGTTGCATGCGTGTGCCTGGCGTTTGTTCTTGTCGCCGGCCCCAACCCCGCGGCAGCCGCATCCGCGGCAGAAATAGACCATAACTCCCGGAAGGCTCTCGAGAAACTCTACGTAAAATCGAGCAAAGCGAAAGAGTTGAGCAAAACGGCAGTAGCCATCCTGGTTTTTCCCAACATTGTCAAGGCAGGGTTGATTGTGGGTGGGCAGTATGGTGAGGGCGAGCTCATTCGGGACGGGGCGGTTGTTGGTTATTACAACACCGTATCGGGCTCGTATGGTCTGCAGGCCGGGATCCAGAAGTATGGCTACGCATTGTTCTTTATGACAGAGAAAATGCTGGCCTATCTCGATAAGAGCGGGGGATGGGAACTTGGTACCGCCCCCAATATAGTTGTTGTTGATAAGGGAGCGGCCACTGGCATTTCAACCACTTCAGCCCAGTCCGACGCTTATGCCTTCTTCTTCGACCCGAAAGGGCTTATGGCCGGTCTCGGCTTGCAAGGGACCAAGATTACGAAAATTAATAAGTGAGCAAGCTACGCTTCTTCGAGCCGACCCACAGGTTCTTCAACGTATTGTATAATAGAATGCTTCTTACTGGTGATCCTTCCGGGTCTTAAAACTGTCGGAGGTCGTAATCAGCCATGAGAGAACATCTCGAAGTCGTGAAGAAGCAGTTTGAGAGGGACAGCTACGCCGAGTTCCTGGGAATCGTCTTGGACACATTGACCTCCGATACAGTCCGGATGCACCTGCGGTTGCGAGAGGATATGTTGAACATGTACGGCCGGCCCCATGGTGGCATTATCTATTCTCTCGCAGACGTTGCGTTTTCGGTATTGGGTAATAACAGCAACAACATCTCGGTTGCCTTAGACTGTTCGATCACCTACCATGCGAGCCCCGACCCGGGAACGGTGCTTGTCGTTGAAGGAAAAATCCTGTCACATAGCAGGCGAACCGCTTCCTATTTGTGCACTGTCTATACCGAAAAAGACGGGATACGCACATTGGTTGCAACGATGAAAAGCGTCTCCTACCGGACGGGGAAGCCTATAGATCCATATGTGGAGCAATAGCGTATCATTCAGATACGCTCCCTTCGAAGCGGGTATTGCGACTGCCTTTCATCACATCTTGCTAAACTGAACACCGTTGCATGGAGCCTTTCGCCCGACTCGCGTACCCGACGAAGCGTGATTGTGCTTATCTCTCCATCGCCTGTTTTCTCCCGAGGGCGAAGCTTGCCAGATTAGCTTCCACCTGGACTGGTCCAGACATTCTTCGGATCACGTTCTCGGCGGCCTCAGGCTCGCAGAAGACGAGGCCCTTGCCGACTCCATACCCTACGAGCACGAGATTCGACCCGGGAGGGTAACCGCTGTTCCGAGCAAGCCTGTCTGCATCGACATGCACGTAGTCACCCGCGTTCCCTGCGTTCACGAGGATTGCGCCGCTCTCTTTTACGAAAGATCGGTGTAGAGAGACATTTTCCGCATTGACGATGATCGCCACATCCGCCTCTCCCCGGCGGATTAAAGGGCTCTTGAACGTACCCACCTTGACGTGCGCAAGGACCGTCCCTCCCCGCATAGCCATACCGTGTATCTCCGAGGTGAGCACCTCGAGGCCCATCTCTACGGCCACCTCTGCGAACAATCGGGTCACGAAGAGCACGCCTTGGCCGCCGATCCCGCTCACCACGATCTGCTGCCTCATTGCGCACCTCCATCCTTTGAGACGATAGCATTCGAAGGACAGACATGCACGCAGACACCGCACCCCGTGCAGAGGGCCTCGCTGATGCTTGCTCGCCCCTCTTCTTCATCGAACAAAAGGGCGGGACACTCGAACTCGTCTATGCACCAGCGGCAACCAGTACACTCTTCGATGGTCATGTTGAGGTGCTGCGCGTCCCTTCCCGCTCTCCGGTCCTGCAGGCAGCCGTGTCTTGCGATCACCACCGCCACGCCGCCCTCCGGGGATCGGCAAAAGGCCTCTGCTTCTCTCAATGTCTCCCCGAACGTTTCAAGCTCGCACGGGTCCGCCTCTCTCAGGAAACGAACCCCAGCCCCTTTCACAATATCGGGGATGAAAACGGGGTTACCCTGACTTCCGTCTGCAAGGATACCAAGGTGTGGCGTCGGCTGGTGTCCGGTCATGGCGGTTGTGGCATTATCAAGAACGACCAGGATGAAGCGGGCCTTCTGAACGACCGCATTTACCAGCGCAGGGATACCGGCGTGGAAAAAGGTCGAGTCCCCGATGGTGACTGTGATGGGAGGGATCTCTCCTCCGTCCTGCTGATACGAATGGTAGAACCCAGCTGCCTGGCTGATGCACGCTCCCATGCAGTGGCAGGTATCGACAGCGCCAAGGTTCATCCCGAGGGTGTAACATCCGATGTCGCTCGGGAAAATCCCGCCCCGAAAGGCTTCTTTGATCCCATAGAACGCGGCCCGGTGGGAGCAGCCGGCGCAGAGGGACGGCCGCCTGCCCTTCGCCGCGGGTTCCGCTTCTCGTTTCCGGGCGATGCCTACGAACGTGCGGAGTACAGACTCGACAACGTCCGGCGTCAGCTCCCCTTCCCCGGGGACCGACATGGATCGTCTCCCCTGTACAAGGGGGTTTACGAACTGCATCTCTATGACCGGGTAGCTTTCTTCCAAGACCAGGATTTTCTGGTAGCGAGCACGTATGTCCTCGATGAAGCGTCTGTTCAGGGGATAAGGGAGGAGCACCTGATAGAGGTCTACGTCAGAGAGGCCTCCATCCTCGATGAGCTCATACACGTGGGTGTAAACGACGCCTGACGCGACAATACACGAATTGCTCTTGCCTCCACCTTTTTGGAGGACCGGATAGAATTGTTTCTCCAGAGCGATCTTATCTATTTTCTCGTTCAACAGACGATGGAGACCCGTCACGAATTGGGGTGTTGCCGCCCATCTCGAAGGGTTCTTCTCGAAGTGCGCCTTCCTCTCAAGCTCGATCGGCTTGACGCAGGAAACGTTCTGGCGGGCATGGCAGATGCGGGTAGTCGGCCGGATCATTACGGGAATCTCGTATCGCTCAGAAAGAGCATACGCCGTCGCTACCGCTTCCTTCGCCTCTCGCGGGCTCGAAGGGTCGAACACAGGCACTTTCGCGAAGTGGGCAAAGAACCGGCTATCCTGCTCCGTCTGTGAGCTGTGCGGGCCCGGGTCGTCAGCGACTACGACGATAAAACCGCCCGTCACGCCCAGATAGGCCGAGCGCGTGAAGGGATCAGCTGCCACATTGAGTCCTACCTGCTTCATGGAGACAGCTCCTCTCTTACCCGTGCAACTGTGAGCGAGGGCGACTTCGTATGCGACCTTCTCGTTAATCGACCACTCGGTGTGGATAGGCATCTCCAGTTCACGTGCGAACTGCACAACCGAGCCAAGAATCTCGGACGCTGGAGTTCCGGGATACGAGGCTGCGAGAGAGCATCCGTTTTCCACGAGGCCTCTACCTATCGCTTCGTTCCCCATGAGCATTCTCTGTACCGGTTTTTCCATGGTCGCACCCCTCCTCTTGGCAAAGACCGCGAATCGATCCTTTGCTACGGCGCGGCAGAAGCGCGTTTGCTATAAAGAGCATAGTGGCCGCCGCGTCTCCTCAACATCTTGTTGTTGATTGCAGTGGCAATACGGACAAGGTCGAGCACACCTCTACACGAGCTTCCTCAATATCTCGATCCCCCTCAGGACAGTTGCCTCGTCCGCAGCGAAGGATATGCGCACGTTCGATTTTTTTCTGGAAAAGACGCTGCCAGGGATGATAAACAGGTTATTTGCGAGTGCCCTCTCGACGAACGCGTCGCCATCGCCGTCGGGGACTTCCGGAAAAATGTAGTAGGCGCCTTTTGGTTTTACTATGCGGAACTTGTCCTTTATCCCGTCGTAGATAAGATCCCTTTTCCTGCGATAGGTCTCGATGATCTCGTCTGTTGGATAATCGAGTGCGAAGACCGCAGCTTTCTGAGCGACCGAATGAACCCCGCTGAACACGTATTGCAGCATCGTAACCATGGCATCGATAATATCCCTCGGCCCTGCCACGTAGCCCACACGCCACCCCGTCATGCCCCACGTCTTCGAGAACCCCCCAAACGTGAGGACGTTGTCGCACAGCTGGCCGAGACAGGGCGGCGCACTCCCCGTCTCATAGAAAAAACGCTCGTAGATATCGTCCGAAAAGAGAAGGATGTTCTTTTCCCGCGCGACCCGTGCAACCATCTCCAGCTCCTCTCTCGAGCAGACCGCACCTGTGGGGTTGGCCGGGCTGTTGACGATGATGATCTTCGTCTTTGGCGTAATCGCCTGCTGGAGCAGCTCCTCCTTGAGCGTGAAGTCCGGATAGGTATCGACGAAGACGGGACTGCCTCCGAGGAGGATGGTCTGGTACTCATACATGACGAAAGAAGGGTCGGGGATGATGACTTCATCGCCTGGGTTGAGGGTGACCATCATAGCGAGGAGTATACCGCCTGTCACGCCTGGCGTGATGATCACGTCCTCACAGAAGACGCTTCTTGCCTTGAGCTGCGCACTAAGCTTCTCGCGCAGCTCCGGTATGCCGCCGGAGGGCGTATACTTGTTGAATCCCCTCCGGGTCCACGTTACGGCCTCTTCCTTGATAGGCGCAGGCACATCAAAATCTGGCTCGCCCAGACTCATGTTGACCGGGTCCTTCACCTTGCGGACCATGTCGAAGATCTTACGCACACCAGATGGCCTGACGGTCTGTACGCGCTGACCCAGCCACATGTGTCCTTCCGATAGCTTCGCCTGCATTGGAATCGGCTCCTCCGCGGACTACAGACCTACTCGTTTCAAATCCCTGCAGAGAAGCGAAACCTGGTCATCCTCCATCGGTGAGTCCTGCAGCCTTCCCGAAAGGTAGGCGTCGTATGCCGATAAGTCGATCAGACCGTGGCCGCTCCAGATGAGCAGGATCACCCGAGGCTCGCCTTCCTCTTTTGCGCGTTTCGCCTCCTCTATGACGGCGGCAATCGCATGGTTTGTCTCCGGTGCCGGTACGAATCCTTCTGTGCGCGCCCACGTAAGTCCCGCCGCGAACGTCTGGGACTGGTCGTAAGCCCTTCCTTCTACGAAGCCGTCGACAATAAGCCTGCTCAGAAGAGGCGCCACACCGTGGTAACGCAATCCCCCCGCATGGATGGGAGCGGGCACGAAGCCGTGGCCCAGCGAGTGCATTGCCATAAGCGGCGTCATACCGGCCGTGTCGCCAAAATCATAAACATACGGGCCTTTTGTCATGGTCGGGCAGGACGTGGGCTCACACCCGATCACCCTGGTCTTCTTTCCTTCTGTGATCTTGTCACGCACGAACGGAAAAGCAAGCCCGGCAAAATTACTGCCGCCACCCACGCAACCGATCACCACGTCGGGATAATCCTTCGCCATCGCCATCTGCTTCTGCGCCTCAAGACCCACGATGGTCTGATGCATGAGCACGTGGTTCAAGACGCTGCCAAGAGAGTACCGCGTGTCTTTGGAGGTAACGCAGTCTTCCACCGCCTCGCTGATCGCGATCCCGAGACTTCCCGGATGGTCTTGGTTCTGTTCCAGAAAGCCCCTTCCCGCAGCGGTGTCCGGACTGGGGCTGGGGACGCACTTGGCACCCCACGTCTCCATCAGCATGCGACGATACGGTTTTTGGTTATAGCTTACCCGCACCATGTAGACTTTCAGTTCGAGCCCGAACTGGTTGCAGGCAAACGATAGAGCGCTTCCCCATTGCCCCGCACCCGTTTCGGTGGTGAGCCTCTTGATGCCGAAGATCTTGTTGTAATAGGCCTGCGGAATAGCAGTGTTTGGTTTGTGGCTGCCGGCGGGGCTTACGCCTTCGTGTTTGTAGTAGATCCGGGCAGGCGTACCGAGGAAGCGCTCCAGGCGATGGGCCCGGTACAGTGGGGTAGGCCTCCATATCAGGAGCTTCTCGAGTACAGGCTCGGGTATGTCTATCCACCTCTGGGTCGATACTTCCTGTTCGATTATATTCATGGGAAAGACAGGGGCTAAATCGTCCGGCCCCACAGGTTGACCTGTTGCCGGGTGGAGCGGAGGTGGGAGCGGGTTGGGCAGGTCTGCCTGTATGTTGTACCATTTCGTCGGGATTTCACTTTCCGGCAACAAGATCTTTGTTTCCATGGCTCCTCCTTATCGGTTATATAGACTCTCGACTTCACACCAGCGCCGTGGCAAGGAGTCGAGGACACGTAAATATCGTATGTTATAAAGGACAACTATGGTTGCATAGCTGCACATAATTGTTTTTTTAACGGTACCATTGCCCTCTCGAGGTGTCAAGATGAATTTCAAGAAATGATGCTAATGACTCTCTTGAAATCTTTCCTGCAAAGCTCTACAATAACAGGACAAAAGGTGAAAAGCGGTACGCGGCCATCGTTAGAAGTTCATGCAAAAGCAAGACCTGTGTACGTGAAAGGGTGCAGCATATACTGAGAGTGGCGTGCAAAAGCCGCTGACGCGCCAAAAGAGTATGATTAAGGAGGGGCGATGAAGATCCTCATAGCAGACGCGATGTCCGGAGAGGCGGTTGATATCCTGAAGTCCAAAGGTCTATCTGTAGATGTCAAAACCGATCTCAAAAAAGAGGAGCTTGCTGCGATTATCGGTGAGTACGACGCATTGATCGTAAGAAGTGCCACGAAGGTGACCCGCGATATCATTGCGAACGCTGATAAGCTGAAAGTAATCGGCAGGGCGGGAATCGGCGTTGACAATGTGGACGTGGAAGCAGCGACTGAAAAGGGTATTGTGGTTATGAATACCCCACAGGGAAACGCCCTTGCGGCTGCGGAGCACACGGTCGCGCTCATGTTTGCTGTGGCACGCAAGGTAGCGCTTGCGGATGCAACCATGAAGCAGGGTAAATGGGAAAAGAAGCTCCTCATGGGCATCGAGGTCTACAACAAGACGCTGGGTGTCATTGGCATCGGCAATATTGGCATGATCGTCGCCGAGAAGGCTGTGGCGCTGGGCATGAGGGTAATCGCGTACGACCTTTTCGTTACGAAGGAAGTCGCCGAAGCCAAAGGCATCGAGTTGGTGGGTCTTGACACACTGCTCGCAGAAAGCGATTTCATCACTGTCCATCTTCCGATGGTCAGAGAGACGAAAAACCTGATCGAGAAGAATGCTCTCGCAAAGACGAAGAAAGGCGTGGTCATCCTCAACGTAGCCCGTGGGGGCATCGTGAACGAGATGGATTTATATGATGCCTTGATGAGCGGCCACGTCTCAGGCGCGGGCCTCGACGTGTTTGAGCAGGAACCACCGCCCAAGGACCACCCGCTTGTGCTTACGGACAAGGTGGTCTGCACGCCCCACCTCGGCGCCTCAACAAAGGAGGCCCAGGAAAAAGTTGCGATCGACATCGCGGACCAGATCGTAGACTTTGCGCTTAACGGAGTTATACGAAACAGCGTGAACGCGCCGCCTGTCTCTATTGCTGCACTGAGGCAGATTTCGCCGTACCTGGGCCTTTCGGAGCGTCTTGCAACCTTCGTCTCCTCTATCAGTGAATTCCCCGTAGAAAACATAGAAGTCGAATATATGGGAGATATCTCTGAGGTAGAGACAAAGATCCTGACCCAGGCTATTGTCAGGAACATCCTCTCGCAACACGTCGAAGGAGTGAACTACGTTAACGCCCCGATTGTAGCCAGGTCCCGGGGCATAAAGATCAAGGAGATCAGGGAGAAGGAGCACGAAGACTACACATCCCTGCTAGGAATAAGGCTGACCAACGGGAAGGTCGAAAAGGTTGTCTATGGAACACTGCTCGGTAAGGAAGCGCCGAGACTGGTTAGATTGGACGGGATCGCTGTCGTCGCAAACCTAGCCGGCAACATGCTGCTCACCTATCACCAGGACAGACCGGGGGTCGTGGGCAGCATAGGTACGGCGCTGGCGAACAAGGGCATCAATATCGGCGGCATGCATGTTGGCAGGAAAGCGGACGGCGGTCTCGCCATAGCAGTGCTTGATGTGGACGTGAAGGTGAGCGATGAAGTAATCACGGAGTTGCAGGGTGTCCCCAACGTTATAGAGGTAAAGAGGATTGAGGTTTAGAAGTAGAATCTGAAGAGATCGTTTGATTGCATCACTGCTTCAAAGCGGCGTCCCCATTTCACTACACCTGTATTCCAGTTTCACGCCTTCGGCCTGTTCATAAACTCTCTAAAGATGCGGTAGTGCTCGGTATTTTCGTACCGGATCGGCTCAATACGGCTGCCGTCAAAGCTGTAGATAGTCGCATCCCGACAGGCGAGGAGGATAGGCGAGTGGGTGGCGAGGAAGAATTGGGCATGGCCGTCGCTCGCCATGGTCTCAAGCAGACTCAGCATGTCGAGCTGGGTCTTCGGGGAGAGGGCCGTTTCTGGCTCATCCAGGAAGTACACGCCCTTTCGACTATAGCGCGACCTGAAGAAGGACATCATGGACTGGCCGTGGGACTGCGTGAGGAGTGATTGGCCGCCGAAATAGTCGAGTATGGCGGGAGAGGCGGCTGCCCATTCGTCCAGGAATCGTGCAAAGTCCAGAAAAATGGACGAACCGAAGAACGAGCCCTGGACGGGGTCGCCGTTCCAAGCAATGGAAATGTACTGGTCGAACTTGTCTTCATAGGGGTTGTTCCCGAAGCGCCGCCGTTCGGTCTCCTGCCATATATGGATGCCGCACTTGCGAGCCAGGGCCTCGAGAAGCGTCGACTTGCCCGAGCCATTTTCGCCGATAAAGATGGTTATGGGGGTCTCGAAGGATATCGTGACCGGACGCCGGAATATGGCAAGGTTGAAGGGATAGGACGCGGCACCGGGAGGATATTTGTCAGGATGGATGGCCATGGAGTTAAGATGCATCTGCCCTCTTTCTGCTGTCATCGGGCAAGCTTCCGGGAAAAGGGATACTCCGGAAGCTTATGCCACCTGTCTGCGTGACGCTTTCCGATTGTAACACCCACCACCGGGCAGGTCGAGCAAAATCTGTGTTTCCGGGAAGTCTCCTTACTCGGAAGAATCTCTTTTCGAGAACAGCTCTTTTGCGACCATGATGGCGTTCATTGCGTTCGGCCAGCCCGAATAGAACGCCAGGTGGGTGATCACCTCGATCAATTCTTCCGTTCTAAGTCCGTTGTCCAGCGCCTTCTCGAGGTGAAACCGCAACTGTTCGGGGCGATTCAATGCGATCAGCGCAGCCACGGTCACGAGGCTTCGATCACGCTTTGATAGCTCCAGGCGCTCCCAGACATCGCCAAACAGCACGCCGTCCGTAAGCTCAACGAGCTTGGGCGCGAAATCGCCGATCATCTTCTCTACTGCTGAAGGTTCCTTACTCATGGTTTGCTCCTTTACATGTGGTAACTTATACTATGGTGTCCCTCCGTGTTCGTTGCAATGTTTCTTCATCTCTTGTCTCACCGGACCTTTACAGCGAGCAGCTTCATCTCCATTCTCCTTTCCATGCAGCGCCTGAATTCTTCAGCCGTGCCATTTCGTAACTTACCAAGGACACGCCCGAATGTATCTATTATAGCGACCTACCCGGAGAAAGACTTGCGTAAAGCTCCGAACTTTTAGCACGATCCTGTGAATGCATGGGCGGCTCCCTATAAAATCCAGCATCTGCAGGTCCCAAATGGGATTAGCGATTACTGGCGATCAGGGGTACGGGGTTTCTTCAGGTTTGATGAGTATAGAGAGGGGAGGGTTCCATATCAAGCGTGCTCGAAGATGTGAACTCGGAAGGACACAGCTCGCAAAACGCATGTTTCGCGTGACTTTGGTAGCTGGTAACATAGAGAAATTGATGGGAGGGTAGGAGGCGGTTAGCTCTTATTCTTGAGCCCAAGCGCTGCCTATGCTAATAAATAGTGAGGACATGTCTTCCTTTAGGGTATCCCGGTAGAGGGGGTATACATTCGATGGCAATCATACGGAGCGAGGCAATGGAACACGACGGCATCGAGGCAGGAATTGCGGTGATGGCTCTGGCCATGAGGACAGCGCCGAAAACGCGTGGTATCGATCGTCTTCAAACCGCCGCGGTCACGGGCGCTGATCTTGAAATGCTCGCTACAGCGATGGAAAAAAAGGGCGAGACGAAATCGACGCCTCTTTCCATCTTTAAAAGGGACGCGAGCAATGTAAGGAGTGCTGCGGCTGTCCTCCTCGTGGGCGTCAAGAGGGACCCCAAAAAGATGGAGCTTCCCTTCAACTGCGGAGCGTGCGGGTACCAGACCTGCGCAGCGCTTGCCGGTTCTGGAGCGCGTCAGGGCGAGGACTTTCGCGGTCCGGTGTGTATATTTCAGGCGATCGACCTGGGCATTGCCCTTGGCTCTGCCGTAAAGTTGGCAGCGGAGCTGAGCATCGACAACCGGATCATGTACACGGTGGGCGCCGCCGCAAAGGAACTCGGCCTTCTCGATTCAGACCTCATACTTGGAATCCCGCTCTCGGCAACCGGTAAGAACCCATTCTTTGATCGGCCATGAGTACTGTGCATCCGCTCTGATATGCATTGACAAACCTCAAAGAATTTCCTGATAATTGTCTGGGAAGCCCACTCGGAATGCAGATATCTCAAACATGTAACAGAAATTCGTCAATAGTGTCTTACGCTAGATGAGGGGGTGATATTTCATGCTGTGACTTTGCTTTGGATCAGCGTGCAACTACACTTTTACGTGGACTGAAAGCTTTCAACGTGGAGGATATCATGGCAAAAGTAAATACGATCTCAAGAAAACTGCTCCTGCTGGCGCTTGCCACCGCAGTGTTCGTTACTATCCTGCCGGTGACGAATGCATTGGCACAAAGCCCTAAGAGCGTGAAGATCCAAGGGGGAGATACCTGGTCAAATTATTCAGACATGAAAATGGTCCTCAAATTCGACGAGCCCAAGCCCGTTACCGTGGACCCCGCGAAAACCATTTTTCAAATAGTGGACATGCAGGAATATTTCGTAGGTCCGAAGCAAAGAGAGAATATGTGGCGAGGTGACAATAACATCAAGAACGTCAAAAGCCTTCTGGAACTGGCCCGAAAACTTGATATGATTGTCGTCTATCAGTATTCGATGGGTGTCACCAATCCTTACGAGAAGAGGCAGAAGGCTTCACCGTTCAAGCTCTACGGACCGATTATCGATGAACTTAAACCGTTGTACAAGGGGAAGGAATATTTTGTGCCGAAATCGACGCATGACATTTTCTTTCATACGCCGATGGACGATCTCTTGAAGACATTCCCCAAAGAGGTAGACACGGTGATTCTGACAGGCACTCTAACCCATGTGTGCGTTTTGTATGCCGTATCCGGCTATTGCGTCAGAGGGTATCGGGTCATTGTCCCTATGGACGGCGTCATTGACGACACCCCTGAGAACCAGGCAATGACGCTACACGTCATGTCGATTCGAAGCGCGAATTACCCGGCAACGGTAACCCTTTCAAATATGATAACATTCGAACCAGGGCCGCCGACAGGGAAGTAGGGGCGATGTCGCAAGGACTCAGGGTGAAGCCTGAGCCCTTGCCCTGCCTGGTGGGCAACTCTTTTGAAGAGTGGCGTGTCAGTTGCTGGCCTCCCTGGCCAGCTAAGCGGACGCGGCGAACAAGACAATTTGTATCGAAATCTTTGTGTATATAGTAATTCGATCCTTCATTGCCGATTGCACAGGAGGTTAGCACATGTGCGAATTCTGTCATGAACATGGGGAAGGAAAGAAGTGGTACTTGCAGGCAAAGAACTATTCGGAAGACTTGATGAGCGATGTGCGCAGACGGAAGTTCATCGAAGAGTTCGTGACGCATCCTGAAGAACTTGCACACAAGGCTCAAAGTTTCGATCGCCTCGCAAAGACCCCGAGACTCGTGAGGTCAATTGTCGCCCGGATGGTCAGCAGGAAAATGAAGAAACAGCACTTTGGACAGGTGGTCCCCATTGAGGAGATCGAACAAATTTTCGGTTTTGTCAATTCCATTGTCCGCATGGATTGCATCTGTCGCCACAGATTTATGGGCAAGGAGAAGCGCTATTGCTACGGGGTAAGTATGGCGCCCAACGGAGGGATGATTGCCGACCTTTGTCGTACCGTGGATAAGAGCTTCTACGCAGGACCGGACACCTCCGGGTTTGAGACGGTCACAAAAGAGGAGGCTATCTCAGCGCTGCGCGACTACGAGAAAGAGGGTCTCTGTCACACGGTATGGACCTTCCAGACGCCGTTTATCGCAGGCGTCTGTAACTGTGATCGTGCGGATTGTCTCGCAATGCGCTCGACCGTGACAGAGGCTGTTCCGGTTATGTTCCGAGGAGAATATGTTGCTGAGGTGAACCCGGAAGACTGCTCGGGCTGCAGACAGTGCATGCGTGTGTGTCAGTTTGGTGCCATGACACACAGTGCGTCGAGCAACAAGACGGTTGTCGACCAACGCTGGTGCTATGGATGCGGCGTCTGCCGCTCAGCGTGTAACAAGAACGCTATCAAACTTACGGATCGTTCTAAAGTACCGGCTGTGGCATCGCTCTGGTAGAACGACGGTTCTGCGCAGCCAGTTACTGACTCCTTCATGGCAGTCCGCGTATTTCGCTGCGCGGCATCAGTCAAGAGTAAGGAATGTCGTGCTAAGTGATCATTGATGCGGGTTCCACATTTGCCATGAGATTCGAGTCATGTGCATCAATGAAAATTGCCGCAAATGGTATTGAATATTACCCGAGCCAAGTGGCGGCTCTCTTCAGGAAGATAGGTTTCAGAATCCGCGTCATGACTTTTTTTGAATCCTGCTACGCGAGAGGAATTGCGCATTACCTG
>DATKNH010000011.1 GCA_035541455.1 Syntrophorhabdales bacterium | reverse complement strand
CAGCATATAGAATCAATTGCGTTTCTTCGGTCGTGAAGTGTCTCGTGAATAGGCTGACTCAGACAGGGTAGTGTCGTATACTCTTCTCGTAGACAGGGCACCGAATATTGATTGTTAGGTACTTATGAACAATACTTACTTCGTGATTGAATTCGGGGTACATGTACCGGAAGACTCTCTCTCATCAATCATCACGGGAATAGGAGCATACGGTAACGTCTCTGCCAATAGCCAGCCCAACCAGTACGAAGTTGAAGTACTCAGGAAATCAAACGTCCTGAAACTAAAGCAGAGGCTCTTAGAATGGGAGCGCTACGGATTCCTCAAGTGGCATATCGAAGAAAAGTAGAATCGTGTCTTCTCTTCGACCGATACAGAGTACAGATTGGTACGTTTAAATCGAACTAACGTCAACAGCATCCAAAATCCACTTTTTCTCGAACACGTCGTTCATCTCATATCTGTGCTTGTCAGCGTGCTCGGGTCGTTCCAAATGCACTCAAATCGTCAATCCCACAGCCGATCTACAGAAGTAACCTAACTCCTTCGTCAGCAAGGTCTATCGTCAATTGTAGATGGATTTACAGATTACAGGCTATTGCTGGTGGGCCGTCTTAGGATCCAGCGGGTAACACCGTAGGGGTTCAAATCCCCTCTCTCGCATTCTGAAACATATCAAGGCCTTCCGGCTTTCCCCCTGACCGTATTCTTGTCGTCTGAATGGGATTGTGCCTGGGTTTGTGCTTGGCTCTGATAATATAGTGTGTGGATGACCTCTGGTCTTGAGTCGGTAAGATTCGTATGTTGAGCATCTTAGAATATCTGAAAGGTCTCCTTGAGGTTTCTTCTGTGATCGAGAATTTCCTCTTGTCGCGTGATCTCTAACTGTGAAAGAATGGGGAGAAGAGGGGTTGTGTAGGTTAGGGTCGTCTCATTCCTTCCTGCGGCACAGCACTTCATGAAATGATTCCTGAAAAGAGTCGGGTGATATATGCTCCCAAACCACGGGGGCCTTCTCCTGTTCGTACGTGATGTCGCGGAATGTCTTGTTGACGCAGTCCATTTCTACATAGTGTCTTCTGCCTGTATCCTTTTTGGCATCCTCGAGTGTTTTTGCCACGGTGTACCAAAACCTGATCTTTCCTTTGGGGACCTTTCTTACAGCATGGAAGTCAACGTAGAACCCGTAATTTTCTGCACGGAGAGGCGTTACGAATTGCCAATTTGACGCCTCGGCGACGGAGGAGAAGAGTAGAATGAGCAACAAGGAGGACAGAGCCTTCCTCATGTATGCACTCCCGTGGTGCGACTCGTGTAACGTAAGGTCAGATGCATATCGTTATAGTGGGGTGAGGCCCCAATGTATCATACATGCTATCACTGACACCCACACACAATACGAGACGGCCCTGGCGGAAAAGCTTCAGAAGCAAATAAACGAAGTCGAGGCGTCAATGCAAGAAGTGTTTGAAAGCTTTCCTCTTAAGTATGCATCTCGGCATTGTTTGTGACCCTCAAGCGGGATTGAGAGCTGTAGGGGAAACGGGTTCTATCGTACGTTGAGCTCTCACGAGTTTCATTATTTCAGCACTGTACTTCTCTGCACATCGCGGGCAGAGACCATGGCTCAAAACCATATCGGCTATTTTCCGTAAACCATCCAGGTTCTTCCAATGCCCTTTATCGTCTTTTACTTTCTCACATGAGCTGCAGATCAATACGAAATCCTCTTGGACCGAACAGCCGGAGCCCAGATATTTTAGAATCGGTATTTCGAAACCTCTCACGTCCTTGTCCTCTCAACGGGGTCTGAAGTTTTTCAGTGCAGAAATGGTACCAACGTTGGTTAGAACATAACCAATTAGTTTTACTAAGGATTGCTTCTTCAAGGATCAATTTTCGGAAAAAAATGCAGGATTCTTCAGACAAAATCGTGGGGGCAAGTGAAGGGTATTCCAACCATTCCTGCGACTATCTTGCGAACGACAGGAAGGCGCATCATCCGGGTTTCGTTGTAATCGACGTTTTCTTCTTGTTATGTGATCTGTGCTGTGAAAGAATTTATGATAAAAGAGGTTCTCAGAGGCGGAGATGGAAATGGACCCAGATAGAGCAGCATTGAACCATCAGCAGGAACATTGGGAGAAAACCTATGTCGAGAATGTAGACATGTTTGGTGACGAACCCAGCTATCCTGTTCTTAAAGCAGTTGAGACGTTCAGGAAACAGAAAGCAAAGACTATTCTGGAGCTTGGAAGTGGTCAGGGCAGAGACACCTTGTTCTTAGCACAACAAGGGTTCAGGGTCTATGCACTCGACTACAGTGAGGAAGGCCGGAGGACCATAAAGAAGAAAGCCAGAATAATCGGTATTTCATCTTCGGTCATAACGATGCATCACGATATTCGTCAACGTCTCCCTTTCGATGACAATTTCTTCGATGGATGCTACTCACACATGCTCTACTGCATGGCGCTCACTACCTCGGAACTTGAGTTTCTCTCAGAAGAAATCCGTCGAGTGCTCAAACCTGGTAGTCTCAACATCTACACGGTCCGTCACACGGGAGACCCTCACTATAGGACAGGAACACATCGTGGTGAAGATATGTGGGAGATAGGAGGAGGATTTGTCGTCCATTTCTTCAATAGGGAGAAAATAGAACATCTGGCAACGGGCTATCAGATTGTAGGTATCGAGGAGTTTGAGGAGACCGGATTGCCGAAGAAGTTGTACCTTGTAACACTCAAGAAAAGTTGATCATATCATCCGTAAGACCGCTTCTATTTCTTCACGCACGCTCGAGGTGAAAGAGCGTGACCTCGGGACGGACATTGAATCGCACCTGGAGCGTATGGCCGATCCCCCTGTTGATGTACATGCGGCGTCCGCCAGAGAGCGCAAACTCGCCTGACGTGTACCGTCGGTTCCGCACAGGCAGCAGAGGGGGCGGGAGAAAGGGGGGTTTGCACTGCCCGCCGTGAGTGTGTCCGGCGAGAATCCATCCTGTGTAGCCTCCCCAGCCCGGCAGATCAGCCGCGTCCGGGTTGTGGGCCAGTACGAGGGATGCCTTGGCAGGATCAAGGGCCGCGAAGGTCCTCACCGGCTCAAGACGACCAGCCCACAGGTCATCCAGCCCGGCAATCTGCAGGTCGTCGACCTCAGCGACCTCGTTGCGCAGGATTCGCACTCCCGCCGCAGCGAGCAACGTGACGAACCTGTCGGCAATCCCCGAGTCCTTCCACGTGCTGCCATAATCGTGGTTGCCCAGCACTGCAAAAGTAGCACGTCTTCCTCGCGGCAGCTGCGGAAACATCCGGCCGGCATGCGCAAAGACGTTCCTCTCGTAGCTCGTGAAGTCGCCCGTATAGACCACGATGTCGGGAGCAAGTCGTTTCACCTTCTGAAAGGCGTGGATCAGGTAAGCGTCGTCCACATGCGGACCGATGTGCAGGTCACTGAGCTGCACCAGCCGGGCGCCCGCAAGGCAGTCTGGCAGGGAGCGCACCGGCAGCCGCCGTGGTACGATCTCTACCCAGCGAGGCTCCCAGCGCCATGTGTAGACGCCCGCGCCGAGACCGGGAGAAACAGCCAGCAGACGGAGAAAGTGACGACGGGTGATCATATCTCGTTTCTATCCTGGCAGATGCCCACGACAGCGCGTGCGTCAGATGTCGATAGCCCGGCGCGTGTGTCCCTCATAATCTTGTAGTATCGGCACATACCGCTCCTGCATTAAGGGGGACGGGATAAAAAAATCGGCTTGCAGCAAACATGCTTCTAAAGAACATCCTTGGTCGGGACTTCCATCCGTGCGGTAAGCGTGCACGCGGCTCAGTCGCCAAACGACGTGCTCACCAGCCGCGCACTTTCGATCAGCGGGTGATTGATCGGCACGAACTTCTTCTTGCCCGCGACCTCTTCCAGAGGCACAGCCTTGATCTCGCGGCCCTGGACTGCAACCATGACGCCGTAGTGCTCCTCTTTAAGGAGACGGACACACTCTGTGCCCAGCCATGTAGCCAATACGCGGTCCGCCGCGGAAGGCGTCCCTCCCCGCTGAAGGTGACCCAGAATGGTCAGGCGGGACTCCTGCCCTGTCAATCGCTCCAGTTCCTTAGTAAGCCCGATGGTGTGCCCCACATGCGCCTCATGGAACGCGCTGAGTTGATCCGATGCTTTCTGCCGCGCCTGCTTGCTTTCGGCATTGCGTTTCTTTGTTGCAAGTGCCTCGACTGTCTTGGCGTCCTGCTTTGACATGGCGCCTTCAGCCGCCACCACAATGCTGAATCGCTTTCCTTTCCGGGTTCTCTCGCGAATAGACTCTGCAACGCGCTCCGCTCGATACGGAATTTCAGGAATCAGGATCACGTCCGCGCCACCGGCCGTGCCGGCGCTCAGCGCCAGCCATCCGGCCCGATGACCCATGACCTCGACGACGATCACCCGATTATGACTCGTAGCCGTAGAATGAAGCCTATCTATTGCCTCCGTCGCAATGCTCACCGCAGTGTCAAAGCCGACACACGTGTCGGTCACGGCCACATCATTGTCAATCGTTTTTGGAAGCGTCACCACATTGAGACCAGCGTTCTTCAGGAGTATCGAGTTCTTCTGGGTACCAGCGCCTCCGATGCATACGAGCGCATCAAGATGGTGTCGGTGATAGGTATCGACAATCGCATCGGTCATGTCCCGCGTCTTGTCCCCTATGGTCATACGGTTTGGTTTGTCACGGCTGGTCCCCAGTATCGTGCCGCCGTATGTCAGGATCCCGGAGAGGGTACGGTCATCCAGTTCCATACTGCGATCCTGCACCAGGCCGCGGAACCCATTGAGAAAACCGATCACGTGCATGCCGTACGCATCCTGGCCGCCCTTGCCGATGGCCCTGATCAGCGCATTGAGCCCCGGGCAGTCACCTCCACTGGTTATAACGCCTACATGTTGTGCCATGTTTCTTCTCCCACTTTCATTGTCTGCCCCGCTGTTCAAAGTTTCTTACGATATTACACCGGCCGCATTTCGAAACCTTGAATGCCTGGATAATCATACCACGCCAGAGCCCGCCCGTAATATGACCGGGCGTGTCATTTCTGGATATGGAGACTTGCAACTCTTGCGCCAATCAAAATTAACCACCTTTTCATCGCGTCTTCATCTGATTTTAATGCAGAGTCTGTACCCTTTCAGCAATAAATCGCCGGACTATGAAGGAGGATACACACATGGATTTTGACCTTGTTTTTCCGTCAACCCCGGTAAGAAAACCCAATGGTAGGTCCTTTGCAAAAAACGTTTCTTCTTTTGGAAGATACGCCATCGAGGCTGAATGTTCTTTGCTCGGCAGACTCCATAAAGTCATCAGCCTGTCGCTTCTTTGTTTCAACACATGGTTAAGACCTTCGAAATCAGACTCCAAAGGGGAACCTCTCAGCGCTATTCAGGAACAGGATCCTTATCTGGAACGTTTGCTGATCGCCCTCCGTGAACTGAAATAGGATGTAAAAGCCAGACCAGGTATTAACCGAAAATTAACACTTTCTTCACACAATCTTAAAGAGGACTGATTAAACTACTATAGCTCATCAATTCAGGACACTTATATCTATCAAGTCCAGTAAACGAAGGAGGCATCATGAAACGCACCACGATCTGTCTGGTAGCGGCACTGACTCTGCTTGCGATCGCAAGCAGCGGTATGGCCAAGGAACAGGAGCTGATAGGAGCCGGCGCGACCTTCCCCTATCCGCTCTACTCGAAGATGTTCGACGTCTACAGCAAGGAGTACGGCACGAAAGTGAACTATCAGGCAATAGGTTCGGGCGGCGGCATTCGCCAGCTTATCAATAAGACCGTCGACTTCGGGGGAAGCGACGCGGTGATGAGCGAGGAGGACCTCAAAGCTGCGCAGGCGCCTGTGCTTCACATTCCTACGGTAGCGGGCGCGGTTGTGGTTACCTACAACATTTCGGGGAACCCGTCCATCAAGCTGGCTCCTGATATCGTTGCGGACATTTTCCTCGGAAAGATAAAGAAGTGGAGCGATCCGCGCATTGTTTCAGCGAATGCAGGAGTGAAAATCCCGGACATGGCGATCACTGTGGTCCACCGCTCCGACGGCAGCGGTACGACCAACATCTTCGCCGATTACCTAAGCAAGGTAAGCAACGAATGGAAAGAGAAGGTCGGCACAGGAACATCATTGAACTGGCCGGTGGGCCTCGGCGGAAAAGGCAATCCCGGGGTGGCCGGGCTCGTCCAGCAGACACCCGGAAGCATTGGCTACGTAGAGCTCATTTATGCGCTCCAGAACAAGATGGCTTTTGCCGACATCAAGAACAAGAAAGGCAACTGGGTAAAGCCGTCGATAGCGTCAACAAGCAAAGCAGCCAATATTACCCTGCCCGACAACATGATGGTCAGCCTCACGGACACGGACGCGGCCGACGGTTATCCTGTGGCCGGCTTCACGTGGATCCTCATGTACAAGGAGCAGCAGTACGGCGACCGTGCGCAGGACAAGGTGGATGAACTCGTGAAGCTTGTATGGTGGATGACGCACCAGGGCCAGAAGTACGCTGAGCCCATGGAGTACGCGCCGCTTTCCAAGGCAGCGGCGGACAAAGCGGAAAGGCTGATCAAGGCTGTCACCTACGGGGGAAAACCCGTCATGAAGTAACCCGAAGCCGTACCATATAGCAAACCTGCTTGATGAGAACTATATCTATGTTAGAATCGACTGGGCAGATGATTCAACCGATGAACCGGGCGGATCAAGAAACGCAGGCGCAAGCAGCGCGCCTGCGCTACAGAGCAGGCCTCACTCTTTCCGAACCTGCATTTCGCAAAATTCTCTATCTTGCGGGTGTAAGCGTCCTGGTACTCCTCATCGCGATCTTCCTCTCGCTGCTTTTCGCCTCGCTGCCGTCAATCAAGAAACTGGGCATCAGGTTTCTCATTGGTCGCACATGGGACCCGGTCACGTCTCAATTCGGCGCACTCCCTTTTCTCGTGGGTACGCTGGTGACGTCATTCCTGGCCCTGCTCATTTCAACCTTCTTTTCTATACCCATCTCCATTTTTCTCGGTTACTATTACCGTGAAGGAAAAGCCTCCTCCTTCGTAAAGACTGTCATCGAACTGCTCGCTGGTGTCCCGTCAGTCATCTATGGTTTCTGGGGCCTTTTCTTTTTCATTCCCATTATCCGCTTCATAGAGGTCGAGCTTGGCGCCGCACCGTACGGGGTCGGTATCCTCGCATCATCTCTTATCCTCGCGGTCATGATCATACCTTATTCAGCCTCGTTGGGCAGGGAAGTGATAAACCTTGTCCCCACTGATCTCAAGGAAGCTGCGCTCTCGCTGGGCGCAACCAGGTTTGAAGTGGTGCGCAAGGTGATTCTCCCCTACGCACGGTCGGGTATATTCGCAGGCGTCCTGCTTTCCCTGGGAAGGGCTCTGGGTGAAACCATGGCTGTCACCATGCTCATAGGCAACTCAAATTTTCTTCCAACGAGCATCTTCAGCCCCGCCAACACCATGGCCAGCGTCATCGCGAACGAGTTCACGGAAGCAACAGGGGCGGTCTATCTTTCCAGCCTTGTCGAGCTTGCGTTGCTGCTCTTCGTGGTCACTACGGTGATCAACGTCATAGGCAAGGTCGTCATTATCAAAACGAGCGTGACATGAAAGACAGCGCATTGAGGAGGAGAATTTTTGCGGATCGAGCTTTTCAGGTTGTAGTGGTCTTCCTCTCTTTCTGTTCTATCCTGCCGATGTTCTTCATACTCTTTTTTATCTCGAAGAACGGGATCACGTCGATCAACTGGAATTTCCTCACAAAACTTCCAGCACCGGTGGGCGAGACAGGTGGGGGGATCAGCAATGCCATCCTCGGCAGCGCTCTATTGATCGTGCTTGCCAGCATCATTGCAGTCCCGCTCGGCATACTGACCGGGATTTATCTGTCCGAATACAGGAAGGGGAAGTTCGCTTATCTCTCGCGCCTGTCGGTCGAGATATTGATGGGTATACCCTCGATTGTCATCGGCATCATCGCGTACGTCTGGGTGGTGAAGCCCTTTGGTTCTTTTTCCGCAGTATCCGGCGGCGTGGCACTCGGGATCATGATGCTTCCGGTCATTGTGATGTCGACTGAAGAGACGCTGAAGCTTATTCCGGATACATTGAAAGAGGCATCGTTGGCGCTGGGGGTCTCCTATCCGAGAACTATCCTCAAAGTGATACTGCCGGCCGGCCTGAGCGGGATAGTCACAGGAATGCTCCTCGCAGTTGCCCGTATAGCGGGCGAGACGGCGCCGCTTCTCTTCACGGCCTTTGGAAGCCCCTTCATGGCGCTCAGCCTTTTCAAGCCGGTCAGCGCCCTCCCTCTTACCGTCTTCAACTATGCCACCAGTCCATATCCTGAGTGGCATGCCCTTGCGTGGGGCGCTTCCTTCGTGTTGCTCGTTTTTGTCCTTGCGCTTAATCTGCTTGCAAAAGTTGGGATGAGGAAATGGAAGGTCCAGTTCTAAAGATCGAGCATTTCTCAGCAGGCTTCGATAGCAATCAGGTCCTGAAGGATATCAACCTCTCTATCTTCAGGAACAAGATTACGGCGGTGATGGGACCATCGGGCTGCGGCAAAACTACTCTCATACGCTGCATCAACCGCATGCATGAGCTTATTCCCAACGCCCGCGTTTCCGGGAAAATCCTCCTCGATAACGAAGACGTGTTTGACATCGATCCAATCATTGTGCGGCGCAAGATCGGCATGGTCTTTCAGCGACCCAATCCCTTTCCCACTATGAGCATCTACGACAACGTGATAGCCGGCTACAATCTCAACGGTATCAGGGTTGCCAAGGTGGATAGGGACCGGATCGTTGAGGAGTCTTTGAAGAAAGCGGCCCTATGGGACGAGGTGAAGGATGTCCTGCATCGAAAGGGCACGTTCCTCTCGGGAGGGCAACAGCAGAGGCTCTGCATAGCGCGGGCCCTTGCAATGGACCCGGAGATAATCCTGCTGGACGAACCGACGTCGGCGCTCGATCCTAAATCGACGACGCACATAGAGGAACTGGTTGTCCACCTGAAAAACACGGTGACGATTATCCAGGTTACGCATAACATTCCCCAGGCAGCCCGCATCTCGGACTATACGGCATTCATCTACCTCGGTGAACTGGTCGAATTCGGACCAACCGAGAAGCTCTTCACAGTGCCTAAAGATAAACGGACCGAAGAATATCTAACGGGAAAATTTGGCTGATACCGGTGTGAATTCAAACCCGGTCTATAGAACGTAGGGGGCACACATGCTGGAAGACAGACTGCCCGCGCTGAAAGAGCAACTTATCGAGTATGGCAGCCTCGTTGAAACTATGATTGACAAGGCCATCCAGGGCCTGATGAGAAAAGACCGCATCATGCTCAGTAATGTAATCGACCGGGACGAACCGCGGGCGAATGCGCTGGAGATAGGGCTGGATGAGCTTTGCACCACACTCATCGCCCAGTACCAGCCCATCGCCAGGGATCTCAGGACCGTGCTCATGATCCTGAAGATGAATAGCGACCTTGAGAGGATGGCGGATCATGCGGTCAACATCGCCGAAAGCGCCATGTTCCTGGTGGAGCGCGCTCCCGTGAAACCCCTGCTCGACATACCTCGCATGGCCGAAGGCGTTGTCCGCATGGTCAGCGACAGCCTGCGTTCTTTTATCACTGAGGATGCAAAACTCGCGAAGTCGGTGTGCGAGAGAGATGATGAGATCGACAGCCTCGCGCGACAGGTCCTGCGCGAACTGATCACGTACATGAGTGCCGACCCATCGACCATTGAGCGTGGGCTCCACCTGCTGGACATAGCAGGGAACTTAGAGCGGATAGCCGATCTTTCGACCAACATCGGGGAAGATGTCATCTTCATGGTCGAAGGCCGCGTTATAAAACACCACAAAGAAGAAGAGCA
>DATKNH010000010.1 GCA_035541455.1 Syntrophorhabdales bacterium | reverse complement strand
GTAGCGGCCAACCACACGGTCATCGCCAGTTTCACCACCCGCGGCGCCACGATCTTCTGGCGCAATATAGCTACGGGCGAGAACTCGGTCTGGTACATGAACGGGTCGACACATACAGGAACTGCCGCGCTCGAACCCTTGAGCGGTGCGTGGAGAATGGCAGGTGTTGCCGACTTCAATAATGACGGTGAGGCAGATATCCTGTGGCGCGATATGTCCACGGGTGCGAACATGGTCTGGTACATGAACGGCACAACCCACAGTGGCTCTGCCAATCTAGCGCCTATAACGGACCAGAACTGGAAGATTGCCGGCGTTGCCGACTTCAACAACGATGGAAAACCTGACATCGTATGGCGCAATATCTCGACCGGCGAAAACATGGTCTGGTACATGAACGGCGCAACGCAGAGCGGCTCTGCCAGTTTGCCTCTCGTCTCGAACCAGGACTGGAGGATCGCAGGCGCTGCCGACTTTGATAACGATGGGAAGCCGGACCTTCTCTGGCACAATGTATCCACGGGTGCGAACGCGGTATGGTACATGGACGGGATAACCCATACGGGCTCCGACTCAGTCAACAGCCTTCCCGACCTGAACTGGAAGATCGCGGGCACCACCGACCTGAACAACGACGGCAAGCCGGACATCCTCCTGAGAAACACCACGACCGGCGCAGACATGGTCTGGTACATGAACGGGGCAAACGTGGCACAGGCGCTGCCTCTCGATGCGGAGCCCAATCTTAGCCTAGAGATGGCTGGCCAAACCAACAATTAGCGTGGATCGCCGTCTCAGATCATTTGGGCTTCCTAGTGACGGTGCTCTCCTGCATGGCAGCTGGCTTTCCGGTCGGGCATTCTGCCAGCTGCCTGTAACCGGGTGAAACAGCTCAATGTTAGATTGTATTATGTAGGCAGAAATTCCAAGCGGTCGTTGGGTTGCTGCCAGGTCGTTCAGAGGCATTACCGTTACTCAGGAAGCGACACCTCACCGGATGGATTGTGCCGAAGTATTTAGGCCACAGAAACGGGCCCGCAGGAAACCATCAACTAGCCTACTATTTTAAGCGCGTGGCGCTCCGCGGCTTTCGAAGAAGTCGCGGCACGGCCGTGGCGGGCGTATGTGACGAGATAAACTCGTCACTGTCACCCACCCCACCCCCATATCCACTGTGCATTGAACGTGGCGGTGACGCTCGTGTCGGAGGTCATGGTTAGTGTGCACGTGGTTGAAGTCCCCGTGCACGCCCCTGACCAGCCCGAGAATGCAGAACTCCAACCGGGGACCGCGGTGAGGGTAACGACGGTGCCCGCAGGGAAGGTTGGCGCTGATGGGCTCCTCGTCACCGTGCCCCGTCCCGACCCGTTTGTCGTTATCGCAAGAGTACAGGCTGTGGGGGTCTGGGTGAAGCCCGCACTGTCACTGGCAGTAATGGTATAGGTGGATGTGGGTGCGCCAGTCTGTATCACGTTAAAGATAACGCCCGCTATGGTCAGATTGGTAGTTCTTGAAGCGGAGCCTGTGTTGGCGGAGACCGAGTACGTGACCGTCCCGTTGCCTGTGCCACTGGCGCCTGATGTGATCGTTACCCACGACGCCAGATTAGCCGTGGTCCAGCTGCAGATGCTGGAGGTGCTAACGGTGACACTTCCCGTGCCGCCCGCGGCCGGTACCGATACGGTACCAGGAGAGATCGCGGGGCTGCAGGACGAGGGCGCGATATAGACCACTTCGTTGGAGAAGGCGCTCTCGGTTCCCGCCGTATCGTAGGCGGTGGCGGCAAAGTAGTAACTTGTGCCCGCCGTGAGGCCGGTTATTGTCGCAGTTGTCTGATTCCCCACGCCGGCGACAGACGAGTAATTCCCACTTGCCGTTCCGTAGTGGACCCTGTATCCAGCCAAGCCGGAGGCTGTCACGGGGTCCCAGGCCAAGGTCACCTGGCCACCAAAGGCTTCTTTGTGGAAGAGAAGACCTGAAACTATATACAAGAAGAGGAAGAGTGAAGCTAGAAGGAAACGAACGGACGATATTGTCTGGACCTTTGGTTCAACACGCTTGACGATCAGTGAAGCACCTCCACGGCTGATTTTTCATTGAGCCCTGCGAAAGTCAGCATATGCAATGCCGCATTCGCCTGACGACCTGCCGCTACCTCATTCCTCACCACGGGGAACTTAGACCAGCGGCTTTGCGTCCCATCCTTTCAGATAGTTTGCCTTTTTCAAGCAACTGCTTGTTACAGAAACGAATACGAAAGTCTTGATAAGCCCCGACCACAACCGCATCAGGTCAACTGATGGTGGCCTTCCAAGAACTCCTTCATGGCTCCAACCTCTTTACCGTCCAGGCTCGCACTCGAGGCCTTCTATCTCCAAAAATGCATGCAACTTGGATGCCGCTAGACTCTACAGCGCAGGTGCTTGACACACAGGGCTCCGTGGTTCCAAACGGATTTAAGGCATGCCGGCTATGAAGGGATTAACCTACAGTTCGGCCGAGAACGTGTATGATAAAACAAACCGGCTCGCCCCTGGCACGTGCAGCGATTCCGGCACGACATTGATTAATTTTCAGTCAAGAATTGCTTCGTACAATAATTGATTCATGTACCATCACGCAGTTCTTGCTCCTGCAGAGAAATGCTATTTCTATGCACACCGCATCCCCTCATGCGGTACAATAGCTGCGCCATTCTTGCGCCTGTGCAAGGTATCCCAGTTGAGCGCTTCTTCCATGGTGCACAAGCGCAATAATGACTGCAGGGCATCTTATTACAGTTGGTGTTGAACGATATGAAATCTGTTGCTGAGGGCTGTTCACAAGTGTGTCAACGACTTCCTCGAGGCTAATGCGCTAACGGGCCTAAAGGAGTATTGCGTGCACGCAACATAAAACATGCGGCCATGGAAAGCTATTGCGGGCGCACAATAGTACATTACACTCATCGCAGACCTGAACAGTGTAAGTCCATGCAATGACAGGGCGGTTCTGCACGGGACTGACCGACACCTCCCGGCACAATGGTTGCTGTTGCTGTGGTGAGCGGCAACTGCATGACGCCAGCGTGAACACATTTATCGAGTTTCGCAGAGAGGGAGGAATCGAAAGCGACTATGTGCGAAAAGTGTGGTTGTGGGTACATGATTGATGACAGCAATCACGGCATCATGGTCTTCAGGTGTTGGGTATGCGGTAACCGAATCTATCCTGATCACCCAAAAAGATCCGGTGCCCTAGTCTGTTCTCGGTGCTGCAGTAACATGTTCAAGAAAAATGAGCTCGGACTGTGCGCGAAGTGTCTGAAGGTTCTGAAAATTAGTGCCGAATGGATGGAGGTCCGCAACCGCCGTGAAACAGTCTCCTTCAGCGCGAGAAGGTCCCCTTAGAAAAAGTTATGCCCAAACATTGTAATTCTTGTGAGTGCATGAAACAGGTGTGAACTATTGAAAAAAAGCAAGCTTTGGGACTTGAGAACATCAACTGCTTTGAGAAGCAGAATCTTACCGGCAACCCCTAAAATTAAATATTGACCTTGCGCTCGCTTGAGGTAAGCACGTGATGAAACGATTACTATTGTTTAAAAAAAAATTACGGCAGAATAGGAGCTCACGCAAAGTGAAAGCTCAGTGGCCGCTCTCCATGCCCATATCAATGAAGTCTGATATGTTATTCGATGAACTCGTATTCATACTTAAACGCTCCCGAGGTCTTCCACAAATACGAGGGTAACCTACTCACCCGCAAAAATAGGGATGAGTCGGATCATCGCATGCCCGCAGAAAGCAAAGAGGAGGCCCAGCGCATGCCGGATGCATTCATAAGCAATACTGCCGGACAGGCGCATAATCATATCCATAGATCTTCTCGATAAGATAATTGAGAACTGGTTCACCACATCCGCTACTTTGATGTTCCTTGCCGAAGAGAGTGGTGCCCCTCGATAAACTCTTTCTCATCACCTCCTTCCATAATTCTATCCCTTCCTGCGCGTGATTATCCGCTATACTCTCATCAAGCACTGGCCCTGTGTAGTTCATGGCTAGAAACATCAACCAGCATGCCACACGCTTCTGATAAGTCTGATGCAAAACTGTATAGTCAATCACTTTCGTGAGCCATTGCGCTGAGGAAGCCGCGTACATGCAATAACGCATACTCACATTAAGACCTTTATGGGCATAGGTGCGGTAGCGGTCGGCTAGCCTGCTGAGTCAGGTACAGGAGATTATATATCTACACCCTTGACACGGCAAAACACTGAACCACGGAAATGGCGTGATATCAGGACAAGTGGCCGTATGGCCAATAGACTTTTGGAAAACAAAACACTACATGAGAGACTAAGAGGTCAAGTTGTGACCGATAGCAGATGAATGTCAGCCCGGAGTGCGGCAGGCGCGGTTGGAGGGATGCTATTTATGGACGCCAATGATTTGTTTATATATGGCCTCAAGCAACTTCGGTCCGGTTCGTGGCAAGATGCGTTTAGCGCGTTTCGGCTGGTGATCGATCTTCAGCCGACCTTTGCCGAAGCCTATACCTATAGCTGCATAGCACAGTATCAGCTCGGGAACCACGACGCCGCGATGCAAGATTATGATGAATCCATAGAGATGTGGCCGAACATACCGGAAGCTTATTTATTCAGGGGAATCCTGTATGGGCATCGGAGTGAACATGCCAAAGCCATTAGCTTGAGCCGGAGTTCTTGAACGTGCACCGGTTTCTGTCGAGAGCATCGCTTGGGAAGAAGCACCGCTCATGTTCCGTATAGCAGAAACCAGGCAGGCCAGTATGGTATACCTGCAATAATGCAAGGCGTAGCATAAAGAAATGTATGCAACGCCGCAATAGTCCAACCGCGGTATTTTTACGACTTACGGCTGTATGTGTGTACAAAAGCAGCCATTTCGTCGGCACAATGCATGCGGCACGACGCTTGCCACACGCCGCTATGCGGTTCAACGGTTCATACGTTTTCAGGAAGGATTTCCCTAAGGACGAAGCAGAGCTCCGCGCGGAGGAAACTATGGATACCTATAAAGCGCGTGAGAGGATCATTATAAAGGGTGGCATTGTCTGTCGTTCCGCAGACCAGGCCGTAGCGCGTCGCCCCTATCTTCACCGTATCGGGGATGCTCTCTACAAAATCGTCGCGGATATCCAATTTAAAAAGGGCGAGGTATTCGGCTGTGATCCAGTGCTCAAGGGCACCGTAGTGAGGTGAGCGAGCAAGCGGAACAGACCGCAAGCTTCGGGCGAAAAAGTGAGCTTGGTCATGCTCAAGCATAGCCGAACGCAACAAAATCGTGAGGAACACCGCGCGACCTTAATAGCCATTAGATCCAGAGCAGTCCGTGGAAAGAAGAGAGCAGTGTTTGCTTTTCTTTCCTTTATTGTTGAAGAGGAAGGAAATTACGGCCAGAAAGAACAGCTTCAGATAGGCATGGCGACATGTATCCTAATTGTCAGGTATTTTGTGTCATTTCTGTTATGTCTCACGTTTCCTCCGTTACTCATCGTCTGGTTTATGACGGTATTCGTTTGGCCATGGAATGGAGAAAGACTCTCCTTCATCGCAAGCGACAATGCAGATATGAGTAGATCGGTAAGGAATAGATATACCGAACTGAAGCCATTAGAGCAGACCAGATAAAGCAACTGCATGCCACAGGGACCAAGAAAGGAGCTAAGACTTTCGCAAGGCTCCTAGAGATTTGGATCTGCAATCGATGGCGGCGAAGAGAAGAAGCGAACGCGTGTACAACGAATAAGGGAGTAACCTGCGCTCTGCAGGCCAACCAGCTAACGGGCAGCGGGTCTGAAAGGCAGGATTTTCTGTGACTCTCTATACAGAGTGACTCGGAAAGGACAAGCAAACGAATATTGCAATTCACATCGGAGTTGTCAAGTTTTTAGTTGAAGCTTCTGTGGCTCCCATGTACTTTTCTTTCTCTCATGCAGCGACCGACACCGCGTCTCCCTGTTCCCGTTCGATGGCCTGAATGAGACCGGCAATCTGATCGTAACCCTTGATCCTTCGAAAACCCTGTTCACAGTAGAAGATGACCGATGCGAGCCATCGCTGTGACATAGCGCTTCCCCGGTAGCGTTTGATGTTGCCCTCGCAGTCACGGACCGTCGAGAACATGTTCTCTATGGGGTTGGTCGACCGCAGCGTCTTCGCGAGCTCCAAGGGAACGTGTAGGCGGTGGACCGTAAGCATCTCTTCCAGGGCCTCTTTCAGAGAGTCGGCCGCAGACTCGTTGATGGCTCGTAACCATTTCTCAAAATCGAGGAGCATCTTTTTCGCGTCCTCGTAGCGGTTCTGCTCCAGTGCTCTCATGAATTTCCGGTGCGCCTCTTTCCGGTATTTCTTGGCGAGATGTTTCTGGATGTTTCGGTCCTTGTGGATGATACAGCGCTGGTGGAGCAGTTTTGCGCCAAACCGTTCTTTCAGGGCCTTGATGATGCCCTTGCCGCCGTCGGTGATGAACAGCGTCTTCTTCGAAAGGAAAAGCCCCCGTGCCTCCATATCGGCAAGGAGCTCTTCGCAGATCTCATGATTCTCCGTAGCTCCCTGCCAGAACCCGAGGGCATGCTTACGGCCGTCGCTGTCAATGCCCAGGGCCACCATGAAGGCGTCGTTGCCCCGGTGGACGGTGTCGATGAAGACAGCAAAGACAGCGATGTCTGAGAGGTCCCTTTCCTTGAACGCTTTGAGCTTTGCGGCAGTGGCCTCGATGAAGTGTCGGGAAACGGAGGAGGACGAGACGCCCAAGGCGGATGCGCAATCGACGACGGTCTCGCCGTAGCGTCTGCCCGATATACCCCGGAGTGCCCGCGCGAGAAGCTCCTCTGAGAAAACACCGCGCTCTTTCAAGGTCTGATACGTGGAGAGCGCGATCTCTCCTCCGGGACCTCGCAAGCGCGGATGATTGACGTGCATCTTCTGGTCGCCGCAATAGATCGATCCCGGCTGATAGGCCCACTTGTAGACGCCTGGATGGAGGGGCTTGCCTTCGGGGCCGGAGCGCTCCTCCCGCTCCATATCCATGATCGTTTCAGCGAGCATGCGTCCGAGATCCATCACGAGCGAATCCAATCCCTTCTTGCCTGTCTGCAGGACATGCACCATTCTCGCTGCCAGTTCCTCATCGCCGTACACCTGGGCAAAACCTTTTCTTGCCTTTTTCCTCTGTCTCGTGTCTACTTTCATCGTGGCTCCCTTTCTCTTATGAGATATTGGCCCGTGGATTATCCCACGGTGGGAGCCACATCTTCAACCGTTCACCTTTCAACTAAGAATGGTATAACACCTCAGCGAACGGCGGGGGGACTTAAGAATAAACTTAAGAATAAATCGCTTGACAACGATAAAAAAATAGCTATACTTATACTGCTTCAACGGTAACGTAGCTCTTTAAAAGTAGCGATTAGACACACTCTGCGGCATGCGCGGGTCAGCAACGAAGCGGAGTTTGACAGGGTATGCAAGAGTGTGTTACTATTTTATTCGCTTGTTTATCCGTTCTTTGACAACAGAATAGTTAGGCCCCTATTTTTAGTGCGAAAGGTCCAGTTTAGTTTTAAGTTTATTTGAGAGTTTGATCCTGGCTCAGAACGAACGCTGGTGGCGTGCCTAACACATGCAAGTCGAGCGTGAAAGTCCCTTCGGGGATGAGTAAAGCGGCGGACGGGT
>DATKNH010000009.1 GCA_035541455.1 Syntrophorhabdales bacterium | reverse complement strand
AATTATCTCGGGTCGTATCGCAAATGCGCGGGCAAGGCTGACCCGCTGCGCCTCTCCGCCGGATAGCATCCTTGCCGATCTGTTACGTAGGTGAGTGATACCGAATCGCTCCAGCTGCTCGACGACTATCTCTTCGGTCTCAGAGCCTTTCATGTTGCGGATCTTCAGCCCCGAAGCAACATTGTGGAATACGCTGGTGTCAAACAGAAGCGCCTCCTGAAAGACCATCGCGATGCGCCTGCGAAAGTCAAGGATCGAGATGTCGGCTCCTACCTTTGCGCCGTTGAAATAAAGCTCTCCTGAAACAGGCCTTAGGAGGTAGGAGAGCGCCTGCAGGAGCGTAGTCTTGCCCGCACCGTTAGGGCCGATCAGTGCGAGTACCTCACCAGGCGTGAGGCTGACCGACGGGACATCGAGAACGGTGACACCGCCCCGGCTGACTACCAGGTCTTTTGCTTCAAGCACTGGTTCTGACATACTCATGCGTGTATCGTCTTGGTGTTACCTTGGGCGTTCCCGTTGCTGTATGTGCGTAAGAATCGCGTTGATTACATACGCGAGAAGCAGGAGGATAATGCTGAGCGCAATGGCAACATCGAAATTTCCACGGCTGGTTTCCATCACCGTTGCAGTGGTGAGCACGCGGGAATATCCTTTGATATTACCGCCAACCATGATCGAAGCACCCACCTCGGAAATCACTCCTCCAAACCCTGCCATCACAGCGGCCAGCAAAGGCAGTTTCGCCTCCTTGATAAGAATCCAGACCATCTGGAGCCGGGTGGCTCCGAGGGCAAGTATCTGCAGCCGCAGCTTTTTCGGAAGCTGCTGCATTGCGGCAAGGGTAATACCCATAACGATAGGCGTTGCAATGACAGCCTGGGCCACGATCATTGCTGCAGGTGTGTAGAGTATCTCGAGAAAACCGAACGGCCCGTTGCGCCACAGCATAATGCTCACAAACAAGCCCACCACGACCGGCGGAAGTCCCATGCCCGTATTAATGAGACTTACCACTACCCGTCTTCCGGGAAAACGCGTAAGCGCAACGACACTTCCGATGCAGATACCCAGGAACAGGCTAACCAGGGTTGCTATTCCAGACACCTTAAGAGAAAGCCACGTGATGCTCATCACCTCAGGGTCAAAGGTGACCAGCAGCCAGAAAGCCTTCTTTATGCCGTCAAAAATGAGATCCATACGAAGTGAAATATCGAATATCCAATATCTAAATCCTAAACAAACTTCAAATTCTCAATTTCCGAAATACAGCTCACCGTCTCGGTCATTTGAGATTAGACGTTGTTTAGAAATTAGAGATTAGACATTAGAATTTGATCCTCCTTATTTTCCCAGTTCTTCCACCTTTTTGCCTGCGTCAGGGAAGAAAAGCGGCGAACCGAATTTTTCTACGCCGAATGTCTTTATCACACCCTGTGTCTCCGGCGACACCATGAAATCGGCGAACGCCTTTCCGCCTGCAGCGTTCACCTTTGGCCACTTGGCAGAGTTGACCTCTATGACGTGATAGATGTTGAGGAGGATTGCATCCCCTTCACATAGAATATCAAGTCCCAGTTGCTTCTTCATAGCCAGGTAGGTGCCCCTGTCCGTCAACGTGTATGCCTTTTTTTCAGCCGCGACACTCAACGTCTGCCCCATTCCCAGACCCGTCTGCTGATACCATTTCTGCCCTTCGGGATTGATATTTGCTGCTTTCCAAATGGCTTTCTCCTGGGCGTTAGTCCCGGAGTTATCCCCTCGTGACATGAAAAGCGAATCGGTTGAGGCTATTTTCTTGAACGCCTCTGCTGCCGACTTTGTGCCCTTGATTTTTGCCGGATCTGCCGGCGGACCGACAACTATAAAATCATTGTGCATAACGAGTCTGCGGTTCACCCCGTAGCCGCCGGCCATAAACTTCTGCTCTGCCGCCGGCGAATGAACGAGCAGCACATCTGCCTCGCCTTTCTCACCCATCGCCATAGCCTGCCCTGAACCAACGGCGATGGTCTTCACGAAGTATCCTGTCTTCTTTTCAAACATGGGTATGAGCACATCGAGAAGCCCCGAATCCTGAGTGCTCGTCGTTGTTGCGAGTATGATATTTTTCTGCTGGGCACTCGCCGGCGCGACCGCAGCCACGCCGACAAGCATGACGGTGACGAATAATGCTACCCACAATTCACCCAACCGTTTCATAGATTATCCTCCTTGTAATGTTTCTCAAACAAGACTCTTTTCATCACGCAATCTGCGTACATCTGTGATAAGATTCTCTATCCATTGTCACTTCAAACCTTGCGCGCTTCTCCATTCCTTAGAGTTGGGGAAAAAGAGAGGGCTCCCGTATTTGTCCTTGCCAAAATCCCGAATGAGAAGCTGCCCCTTCTCAGGAGACGTCAACCACTTCACGAAAGTCATCGTGTCCTCGTAATTCACCTTCGGAAATTTTTTAGGATTGACAGGAATGAGACTGATGTAATTCAGAAGCGCTTCGTCCTTTTCAACAAGCACGGCGAGTTTGATCTGTTTCTGAAGAGTAAGGTATGTCGCCCTATCCATGACCGTATACGCCCCCTTTTCGTCAGCGTAGCGAAGCGTCGGAGCGTTTCCCAGAGATCCCTTTTCGTACACCTGATACCAGGAACCACTCGGCTTGATTCCGGCTTTCTGCCACAACTCCATTTCCGCCACATGCGTGCCCGACTTGTCGCCGCGGGAAATGAAGAGCGCACCTTTTTCCGAAATCCTCCTGAGCGCATCTGTCGCCGAGGTCATCCCCTTGATACCGGCGGGATCGTTCGCCGGCCCCATGATGACAAAGTCGTTGTACATGAGGTCAATACGTTCTGTACCAAAGCCTTCGGCGACAAATTTCTCCTCGAGTGATTTCGCATGCACCATCACGAGGTCTACGTTACCCTGCTTTGCAATGTCGAGAGCTGCTCCTGTGCCCGCACCCACGTGTCTGACCCTGATGCCAGTCTCTTTTTCAAAACCATTCTCGAGTACCTCAACAATGCCTGCATCAATGGGACCTATGGTGCTACTCAGAAGAATAAACTTCTGCGTCTCGGCGCGGGTTATGCCTGACATTGCACACGTACACACTATCAACATCAACAAAAGAACCAGCCAGCTTCTCACGAATACCTCCTCGGTGATTAAATGTGGATCAGCCAGAATGCAACCGGATTAGAAGAAAAAGCATACCTTGCCCCGGCCGATAATTCAAGCTAAATGCTTACACTTTGCGGCCTTTAACCTCACAATATAACCAATAATACCCAAAATACCACAATACTGCTTTTCGAGACATCTTGATTGGCCCTGTGCACAACCCGTTTGATTGAAAAAGCATGCCGACTTCTGTATACTTCCGTCGTGGAGATCCTTTCAGCCAAAGAGCTATCCAGATATCTTAAAATTAACGAAAAAAAGATTTATCAGCTTGTCAGATCATCCACCCTGCCCCACACAAAAATTGGCGGCAAAATAGCTTTTGCCAAAGAACTCATCGATGCCTGGATTGCAGAGAATACCGAGAGAGAGAAACATCTCTACATCGCTGGAAGCGACGATCCTCTTATCAGGCGCGTAATCGACACGTACAACAAGGAAGAGTCGAGCACCATTTTCTATGCACCGGTCGGCAGCATGAACGGGCTTAAACTCTTGCGGAGCGGTGCAGCAAATCTTGCGTGCGTACACATCCTTGATGTTGAGAAAAAAGAGTATAACACCGGATACATGGAACGCTATTTGAGCCACCAGCGCTACAAGGTGATACACCTCTACCTGAGAGAGCAGGGCATCTACCTTGCCCCGGATAACCCTAAGAAAATACGTTCGCTCGAAGATATCGCGTCTAAGCGTGTACGCTTTATCAACAGGAACCAGGGTACGGGGACACGACTTCTTCTGGACTTCTTGCTCCACGAGAAGGACATTGATCCCGGGCACATCAAGGGTTATGCCGACGAGGTGGAGTCGCACTTACAGGCAGGATTGGCAGTGCTGAGAGGAGAGGCCGATGCTGCGTTTGGTATCCGCTATATAGCCCACATGCTCAATCTGCATTTCGTCCCTCTCTTTAGAGAGCGGTTCGATCTCATCGTCTCGGAAGCATATGGCCAAGCTGCACCTGTAGAGAGTTTCCTTGAGCGCTTTGATCAAGGCAAAATGATGCGCTATGCAAAGAACTTTGTGGGCTACGACTTCTCGAAAACAGGAAGCACAATCCATCCGCACGCATAACCGGGCCGCAGGCCGGCCGCAAATAACCCAGGCACAGGGTATTCTCTCGTGAAACCACCGGGGACAAAATACGTAGTGCGTGTCGATCTCGTTGCCGAAAAAGGCGTAGAGGAAATTCTGCCTGAATTTATTTTTGATGAATGCGGTGGAGTCTGGATCGAGGAGACAATTGAACAGGTGTGTATCAGATGCTATCCGAAGCAGTTGAAGTCATTTCTCCGCCACATCCGTGAATCAGGACTGCGGTTCGCAAAAAGAAGCATCGTCAAGGAGGAACTGCAGGATTACGTCACCCTCACAAAGAAGTACTTCAGGCCCATCACTATAAGCGGCGTTACAATTCTCGCTCCCTGGCAGAAACATGGAAGGGCTGGAGATGTACTCATTATCGATCCCGGCATGGCCTTCGGCACTGGCAGACATGAATCGACCAAATTGATGCTGCGCATGATGAACCAAATCGACCTCAAGCAAATAAAGGTTCTGGATGTTGGCTGCGGTTCAGGAATCCTTGCTATACGCGCAGCGCAGAAGGGCGCATTTGTGACAGCTATCGATAGAGACCCGCTTGCAGTCGATGCAGCAAAACACAATTCCGCCCTGAATGATCTGAACAACATTGCCCTGGCGTGCACGGATCTCGCGAGCCTGAGAGGCCGCTTCGACGTTGTACTCGCCAACCTGGACTACGAAACGGTTTCGAAACATTATAAGGCTCTCGTCAGTCGTGTGGCGAATAGCGGCTTGCTTCTCGTATCGGGCATCGAGGATCAATATCGGGACCGCCTACTCGCTCTGTTCTTGCAGCACACCCTCGCCAGAAAGGCCGGGGTGAATGGCTGGCACGCGTTCATGTTCAGGATTGACAGTGCTGATGGGCTTGGATAAGATAAGACAGTTGAGTCGTTGAGTAGTTTATAAAGCTGCAAAGCTGATGGCTGACAGCTGAAGGCCTGAGCGAAGAGAGGATTCGATGATAGAGAGATACACGCGAGAAAAGATGGCCCGCATCTGGACAGAAGAGAACAAACTTGCCAAATGGCTCGATATAGAGATCGGTATATGCGAAGCCTACGGCCAATTGGGTCTCATACCTGCGAATGATCTGGAGACCATAAAGACGAAGGCCCGTTTTGATGTGAAAAGGGTACAGGAGATAGAGCAGGAAACAAAACATGATGTCGTGGCCTTTATTCAGGCCCTTTCAGAGTCGATCGGTCCCGCTTCGAAATGGGTACACATGGGGGTGACTTCCTCTGACATACTCGACACCTCCTTTTCCTGTCTCCTGAAAGAAGCATCCGATCTCCTTCTGGAAGACATTGTGAATCTGATGAATGTTCTCAAGGACAAAGCTTTTCAGTACAAGACCGTGCCCATGATTGGCAGAACCCACGGCATTCACGCAGAACCGGTGACGTTCGGACTCAAGATGGCTCATTTTTATGATGAAATGAGGAGAAACCATGAGCGCCTCAAGGCCGCGCGCGGACGCATTGTTTTCGCAAAGATCTCGGGCGCTGTCGGCACCTATGCCCACGTTCCGCCGTCCGTTGAAACGTACGTCTGCAGCAAGCTCGGCCTCAGGCCCTGCCCCATCTCAACACAGATCGTACCACGGGATTATTACGCCGAGTTCTTTACAACACTCGCAATCATCGGCTCCTCTGTGGAAAAGTTTGCCACTGAAATCCGCCACCTTCAACGCACTGAGGTGAGCGAGGCGGAGGAGCAATTCACTAAAGGCCAGACGGGTTCGTCTGCCATGCCTCACAAACGGAACCCCATCGGGTCTGAGAATCTCTCCGGCCTCGCGAGGCTGCTCCGCGGTTATGCGGTGGCAGCGCTTGAGAATATACCTCTCTGGCACGAGAGAGATATCAGTCATTCTTCGGTGGAAAGAGTGATCGCTCCGGACGGTACCATCCTGCTCGATTATATGCTGAACAGACTCACCAACCTTTACAGAACTCTCGTCGTCTACCCTGAGAACATGAAGCGTAATCTGGGCATCACCAAGGGTCTCTACCATTCTGAAGCCGTGATGCTGAGCCTTGTCAGGAAAGGCCTCACGCGGCAGGAGGCCTACAAGATCACCCAGCGCATAGCAATGGACTGTTACGAGAACAAAACCGATTTTGTCTCTGCTCTTCTCGGCGATGCGGAGCTCAAGGCTCATCTTTCAGAGGACGAAATTAAGAAGATCACCTCGGACGAGCACTACTTCGCACATGTGGACACCATTTTCGCCAGAGTATTTCCTGGCGAAAAGTAAGCAGTGAGCCGTAAGCAGTTTGCACATGGTAACAAAAGTAAGTAAGCAGTGAGTAGCGAGCAGTCTCGAAACATCAGTACACGACAGGCAATGAAAGCACATCTTAACGGTAGTCACCTGATTCAGTTACTGCCTGCTGTTCACTGCTTACTGCTCACTCTCACTTCTTCGCTGCTCATTGCTCACTGCTTGCGGCTCACGGGTTTTCAGCATGCCTGCTAATCTTCCGCCCACCTACTACGAAGAAGAGAAGAGACTGCGCGACGCTAAGAATCCCGATGACAAAATAGCCATCATCGAGAGGATGCTGGCAATTATTCCTCACCATAAAGGCACCGACCATCTCATAGCGCAGCTCCGCTCCAGGATTTCCAAGCTGAAAGAAGAAAAAGAGAGAAGACCGCAAGCCCAGAGAAAGATCGATTTGCTCTACAACGTCAAAAAGGAGGGGGCCGGCCAGGTGCTCTTCATCGGCTTCCCCAACAGTGGAAAATCTGCGGTCGTGGGGGCCCTTTCAGGAGAACCTCTTGAGGTCGCAGACTATCCCTACACCACGCGCATCCTCCAGACCAGGATGATGCGCTACCAGGATATATGGATACAACTCGTAGACACACCGGCCCTGGGGGACGAGAGCCAGAGCATGTGGTTCGGCAATATGCTGAGGAAAGCGGACGCCATCGTTGCGGTAGTAGCCCTCTCGGAAGCACTGGAAACAGAGTACGAGCTCGTTTTTGAGGAGATCAAGAGCCAGCTTCCGTACATTGACACTGCGAGCGCGCTACTTATTGTTGTGACGAAGGCGGATCTGACCGAGTTCACCGGTTCACTTAAAGAGTTCGAAAAAAAATCGCCATCGCCGGGTGAGATCATCCCTGTCTCAGTGACGCAGGACATGAACCTTCATATTCTGAATCAGAAGTTATTTGAGAAGCTGGGGGTCATCAGAGTCTATTCAAAGCTGCCAGGTAAAAAGCCCGATTTCGACGCTCCGTTCGTTCTCAAGAAAGGAAGCACCACTCTCGACCTGGCGGTAAAAGTCCACAAGGATTTTGTGGCAAAATTTCGCTACGCAAAGTTATGGAGGCATGCTCAGTCCGATGGTATGATGGTAAGCAAAGATTTCGTGTTGCAGGACAAAGACGTACTAGAGCTGCACTTGTGAAATACAATAGATAGCGGCAAGTCGGCAGTGAGCAGTAAGCCGTTTTGAAACCTCCCGGGAATCGTGAGGCATGCCCAGCAAGATAGATGCTGATGCAACAGCATGCACGCGAGCAACAATTGGCTGATTGGGAACGGGCGCCCTCTGTACGCTACTGCCATCCACGCGAAGAGCACTTACTACCGCTGCACGTCTGTGCAGGAATGGCGGAGAAGCCAGGGAAGCTCTTATTCGACGACTTCACTTTCGGAAAGCGTGCACCGACATTCCTATGGTAGACTCATCGGTTTTGGAATTTGGTTGAGAAGCGCTTCAGCGCATTGTCTTTCCTGTAACGTGTATATCGCGATGGTTTCAATTCGTGCATGAGTAGAACTGGCAATGTTTCATTACTCTCGGTGGCAGAGTCTAATCGGCTCGGGTCTCAGGCGGTTCTTGAAAAGAAATCCTGAAAGGTCCCCGCTTCTCGCTTGACAATGCATGGGTTGATACATAGGTTTCGCACTGAGTATGCTGTGCCATAAAGGCCATTCAATCCAAATCAGGAGGAGGTAGTATATGAAAAAAGCGGTATCGGTAGTTCTGGCGGTGATGCTCGTGGTCGCCTTTGCGCAGGTTGCAGCGGCACAGGAGCAAAAGGCTGCAGTAAGCGCGGAGATGAAAGCAGCGCCGAAGGAGGCCGCAGGTAGGCCGGGAGCGGTTGTAGCAGGGACGGCCACAGTAACAGCCACTATAGACGCGATTGACGCTGCGACGCGCAAAGTGACCCTCAAATACCCTGATGGCACAATGCAGACGATCACCTGCGGGCCGGAGGTAAGGAACTTCGACCAGATGAAGGTAGGGGACCTGGTAAAGACTACCTACGCCCAGTCGGTCGCCATCTGGGTGAGAAAGTCGACTGAGAAACCTGCTGCTGCAGCGGTAGAGTCGGTCAAAGTAGCACCGAAGGGAGACATGCCTCATGCCACCATGACAAAGACGACCGAGATAACGGCCACCGTGGAAGGCATTGACTACAAGAAGCGCACGGTCACCCTTAAAGGGCCTGAGGGCAACGTCAGAACGTACCCGGTGGATAAGCGGGTGAAGCGGTTGAACGAAGTGAAGGTGGGTGACGAAGTGGTGTTGCGGGTGACTGAGGCTTTTGCGATTAAGGTGGAAAGACCCTAGAGAAGAAGCTTTTCGACACACAGGAGTAACTTCGCAGGTTGCGTGGCACGTCTGGCAAGGGTAGAGTCAGAAGCGGCTCTGCCCTTGCGCGGATTTCAGTGGTAATTTCTTACTTAAGAAAATCTTCTCGCCAGCGTCTATGGAGGTGCATCACGCAATCCACTTCCCGAGCATAACCGAAAGTGTGAAAACGTGATTTTCTCGTGCGCTCGCACATTTCATCTGGTAGTGGTGAAGTCGTGTTTGTTTGACTAAAGCGCTGAGAACAAAGCCAGCAGCGTGGCTCGCAATGATTGCTTTTCCTTTTCGCCTCTGTACGGAGAGTCAGGTATAGCTCAGATCGCAACTTCAAAGGCAATCCTATCGTAAGCAACGGAGGGAGCACGTTCCCTTCTTTGTCCATGAAACAGGCCGCGTTGAACGCGCTGCCAATGTCGATGCCTACTACCAGGGTACGGTTCCCGATCCTCTTGCGTTTCTGGACCTGTCTGCTATACTGCTTCTTAAGCATGGGCGTTATCCTCCTGTTAAGATGTT